>NZ_JARHXC010000304.1:0-7541 GCF_029222405.1 Microbacterium sp. Kw_RZR3
TCCGCGCATAAACGCGATCCGCGACCATAAACGCGCTCTCCTCGCGTTTCTGTGCGCGGATCGCGTTTATGCGCCCTCGCCGCCGCGACCGCGCGCCGCCATCGCTGCGGCCCCCGCTCGCCGTCGCCACAGCACCCGCGCGTATAGGTCATCCGCGCCGATCCCTCAACCCCGGGGGCATGTCGGCCACGACGGCCGAAGACTGGAACAGCCCCGGAAACCACACGAAAGAGGACACCATGGCCCAGGTCATCGAAACCATCGACGTCAACGTTCCCGTCCGCGTCGCGTACAACCAGTGGACGCAGTTCGAGGATTTCCCGCACTTCATGAGCTTCGTGGAGTCCATCACGCAGAAGAGCGACACCCTCACGCACTGGAAGGTGAAGATCGCCGGGGCCGAGCGCGAGTTCGACGCCGAGATCACCGAACAGCACCCCGACGAGCGGGTCGCGTGGAACAGCATCGGCGGAGACGAAAACCACGCCGGCGTCGTGACATTCCACCGCCTGTCGGACGACGAGACGCGTGTCACGGTCCAGATCGACTGGGCGCCGACGGGCGTGCTCGAGAAGCTCGGCGCGGTGTTCGGCGCCGACGACCACTCGGTCAAGAAGGACCTCGAGAACTTCAAGGAGTACATCGAGTCGCGCGGTGCCGAGTCCGGCGCCTGGCGCGGCGACGTCAGCTGACGCCTCCCGGAGACGACGAAGCCGGGTCCGCCTTCACAGGCGGGCCCGGCTTTCGTCATGCGCGGGTCACCACTGCGGGTGGATCTCGGCGCGCAGTCGGCGGTCGTACACGTCGCGGACGAGGGCGTCGAACGCGTCGAGGTCGAAGCCGCCCTCGAGCAGCTCGGCGGCCTGGGCGTTCGCCGTGGCCTGCGACACCGAGCGTGCGCCCGGGATCACCGACGTGACACCCTCGCGCGACGCGATCCACGCGAGGGTCGCCGCGGGCAGCGTCACGCCCTCGGGGAGGGATGCCTTGAGCTCGTCGGCCGCGGCCACGCCCTCGTCGAACGGGACACCCGAGAACGTCTCGCCCTTGTCGAACGCCTCACCGTTGCGGTTGTACGAGCGGTGGTCGTTCTCGGCGAAGGTCGTGGACCGCGAATACTTGCCCGACAGCAGCCCGCTCGCGAGCGGCACGCGCGCGAACACGGCGACGTTCTTCTCGGCCGCCAGCGGCAGCACCTCGTCGAGGGGCTTGAGACGGAACGGGTTGAAGATGATCTGCAGGTTGGTGAGGTTCGGGCGGGTCAGGGCCGACAACGCCTGGTCCATCGTCTCGACCGAGGCGCCGTACGCCGCGATCACCCCTTCGGACACGAGCTGGTCGAGGGCCTCCCACGTGGCGTCGTCGTCGATCACGGCCGAGGGCGGGCAGTGCAGCTGCACCAGGTCGAGCGTCTCGGTGTCGAGCAGGCGGCGCGAACGGTCGAGCCAGCCGCGGAAGTGCTCCATCACGTAGTTCTCGGGCACCTGGTCTTCGCGGCGGCCCATCTTGGTGGCGACGGTGATGTCATCGGCATCCCGACTCTTCAGGAATGCCCCGATGATCTGCTCGGACCGGCCGTCGCCGTAGACGTCGGCGGTGTCGAACAACGTGACGCCGGCCTCGGCCGAGGCCGCCAGCACGGCCCGCGCATCGTCTTCGCTGACGTCTCCCCAGTCGGCACCGAGTTGCCAGGTGCCGAGACCGATCGCCGAGACCTCGCGGCCGGTGCGGGAGAGGGGGCGCTGCTGCATGGGGTGTCCTTTCGACGCTGTTCTCGAGCCTAGCCAGCGCTCCCGACATCGGGGCCGTCGGATGCCGCGGCCCGGCCCGTCAGCTCCGTCACTCGATGTCGAGAGCTGCCACGAGCTCCGCCTCGGCGCCGTCGATCCGCGCGATCCCGACGCGGGTCGACCGCAGCATCTCCCCCTCGACCGCGCACACGGCCGGCCCCAGCGTGAGGTGGGGGCGAAAGCCACCCCGCCAGTGGGCCGGCTCATCCGCAGCGAAGCCGACGAGTTTCTCGAGGCGGTCGGTGAGGAGTCCGTGAAGATGGATCGCGCGCGCCGACTCCACCAGTCGCACGGCGATGTCGTGCTGCGAACCGAACATCGCGACGTCGCCCAGGCGGAACGTCATCGCCTCATCCGCGGCTCCCGTCGAGCGGAGGATTTCGACGAGCTCCGCCGTCGACGCGTCCGCAAGGAAGTTCGAGGCGAGGGTCACGTGCGCCGGCCACGCGCTCCGAGGGACACGATCGCCCACCCCCATCGGGGCGAGGAGAGCCACGACGCAGTACCTGCTGGGCGAGAGAGGGGACGGCATCCGAGAATCCTGCCACCCCCGCAGACGATGCGAGTCAACCCCGCCGCCGATGTCGGACCCCGCGCCTAACGTGGCCGCACGCCCCACGGAAGGATCGACCATGACCACTCCCACCCCCGAGAATCTCCCCGGCGCCGATCACGACGACACCGTCGCGGATTCCGACGGTCTCGCCGCGGACGTCCCCGCGGGCGGCGCGGGCGCCGACAGCGGCGCGGTCGCGGCCGCGGGAATCGACCCCGATGACGACGCGCGCGTGCAGAACGTCTCGAGCCAGAACGACCTGCCCGGGGTCGGAACGCGCGCGGCCGACGGCGGTATGGAGCGCGGCACCGACGACGCCCGTGGCGGCGGCGGTTCGACCTCACGCCACCACGAGGACACCGGCGCGGAGGCACACGCCGCGGGCGACGCCCCCGAACCGCACGTCGGCGACGACGATCCCATCGCGAAGTACCAGCCGGGGGTGGGTCGCGACTCCGCCGCCTCGAGCCGCATCGCACAAAACCTCCCCGACCCCGACGACGCCTGACCCGCGGGGTCCGAGCCGGGCTCCGAGACGGGCGTGGTCACCCGTCGGATGACCGGAGCCCCGCCCGCCGCGCACGCCATCCGAGCAGCACGTCAAGCACCACGAAGGCGGCGAGCGGGTAGCCGACCAGCGGAAGCACCAGTCCGATGAGCACGGCGCCGATGAGAACAGCCCCGACGCCCCACCAGGGAGCCCCACGAAGAGCGCCCCGCGCGGGAGCGGCGCCGAATCCCCGCGTCGGGCGACGCTTCCACCACATCGCGTAGCCGAGCACCACAAGAGCGGCGATCCCGACCGCCAGAACGAACAGAGCGATCTGATTCGCCAGACCGAACATCGTGCCCATGTGCAGGTCGATCCCCCAGCGCGACAGCTTCGCGAGCAGCGGGAAGTCCGTGAAGTCGACGCGGTCGACGACCTGCATGGTCGTGCCGTCGATCGCCACGGCATCCACCTCGGTCGGGAAGCTCCGGTGGATCTCCTGCACGACCCACGCGGTGCCCGGGGCGCTCGGTGGGCGGATCTCGACGTCGCCGCTGTTGACGTTGACGCCCTTCGCAGTCGCGAGCACCGCGTCGAACGTCGCCGGATTCGCCGCCGTCGGCGCAGTGGGCATGGCGCCCAGGTGCTCCGCGTGGTCCCCGCCGGCGTCGGCGGCACCGTGCAGCGAGGTGTCGAGAGCGGGCGTTCCCCCGCCGATCGCCGCGCGCAGGTCCGTCACGTTCGCGCCCGCGAAGGTCGACCACGTGATCCCGGTGGCCGAGAGGAATATCGCCCCGAGGACGACCCAGATCCCGACCGCCGAGTGCCAGCCCGACAGGCGACGGTACCCGCGGTGCGACCGGTTGGGGCGGAGCAGATCGCGGCGCCCGCGGCGGCTGCGTACGAAGCGCCCGATCCACAGTCCGAGTCCCGCGAGCGCGACGATTCCGAGCCAGGATGCCGCGAGCTCGCTGTACCACCGGCCCGGGGCGCCGAGGTGGAGCGAGCGGTGCAGATCGCTGATCCAGTGACGCACCGGGAGCGCGCCGCTCGTGCCGTAGACGGGGAGATCGCCGCGGATCTCGGCCGTGGCGGGGTCGACGAAGATCGCTCGCGTGGTGCTCTCGGGCAGCGTCTCATCGGTGAACATCACGCGTGTGGTGGCGCCGGGCGCGGGTCGCACGGCGACGGGCGAGGCACCGGAACCGACGTAGGCTTCGGCGGCCTCGATCTGGTCGGCCAACGGCATCCCAACCAGGGTCGAGGTCGCGGTGAGCTCGTGGGAGTACACCATCTTCTCGATCGTGGGTGTGAGGGCGTACAGCCCGCCGCTCACCGCCGCGACGAGGATGAACGGCCCCACGAGGATCCCCGCGAAGAAGTGCACCCTCCGCAGCAACGCCGTGAACCATCCCTTGCGGACGGCACCGGATGCCGCGCCTCCGGCGCCGCGACCAGGTTGGGTGTCCAGAACACCCGGGCCCGCGGCCCCGGCGTTCCGGGTTTCTTGGGCACTCGCCGGGGAGGGGGAGGCGCCTGACACGGGTGCGCCGCCCGAGGCGGAAAGACCACCGGGTCGGTGAAGCGTCATCGCGAGACCCCCTCTCCGGATGGATGGGGCAACAACTCGTCGTGGGCGGATGCCGGGACGGCCGCGACGGCGCGGAGGCGGATCATGGGGTTCTCTCTTTCGGCGATGCCGAGCGCGCCGCGACGGCGCGGGTTCAGCGCACAGCGCTGCCCACGCGCACGGGCGACCGTACGGCACGACGGACACGGGCGTCCCTGAGGACGCGAATCCCCGCCGTGCGCGTGCACGACGGGCCGGTCGCGGCGGGTGCCGAGCGCTGAGGAGCGTCAGACACCGGATGCCGACGACCGAACGCCCCGCGACGGATCACGCGGGGCGGGCGTCAGTGTGCGCCGAGAGGCGGGCCGCGCCGTCGCGCGGTCGCCGCCATCAGGACCGAGACGGCTCGAACGTCGGCGACGATCTCGGCGAGGACACGACGCGCGGGGACCGGCCCGGGCGCGTCGGTGAGAACACGGACCCGTGCGCGCAGCCAGGCGCCGAGGCGGACGGCGAGTTCGCGCAGGTGCGCGATGGTCCGCTCCCCGCGGTGCAGGGCGGCGGTGGTCAACGCGGCGGCGACGACGTGCCAGCCCCACATCGTGGCATCCGGAGCCATCGTCATCATCACGGCATCCGCACCGAGGGCGGGCACCGCGTCTGTTCCTCCGTGGACGTGACCGGCGGAGGCTCCCGGACCGAAGCTGCCGAGGACGAAGAGCGTGTGGAACAGCACCTGGCTGAGGCCGACCGCAAAGCCCAGACGTAAAGCCGAGAGGCGACGACCGGCGAGCACCGTGCACGCGACGAACGACAGCGCGAGAGGGACGAAGATGCCCACCGCGCCGGGCAGGGCTCCCCCGGCGGTCACGTGCGAGAGCAGAGCGATGAACGTCGCCACCGCGGCAGCCACGGCTCCGCGCACGACGCGCGTTCCTCGTTCCTGCCGTCGCATGACAGCCATTGTGTCAGGCGGGCGCGGGGCCGACCGCCGCCATCACCGCGCGAACAGCGCGATCCCGACGCCCAGGAGCGCCACGACGGCGGCCACGGAGCCGTAGAGCACGAGAGCCCTCCGTCCTCCGCCTTTCCACGGCCGGTCCGTCATCGGCAGCACCGGAGGAGCCCCGGATGCCATGGCATCGGTGCCGTCCGCCTCCTCGACGGCCTCGCGGACGGCCGCCACGACGCCCAGCGCCCGCCGCCACACGCGCGGGTCCCCCACGGCGAGTTGCCGCGGACTGTAGAGAAACAGCCAGCCCTCGACGATCTCGAGGTCGAACGGCAGCTCGGCGTCGTCGAGGAGCTCGAGGATGTCAGGACGCAGGATGCCACGGGCCCAGTCCACCGCCCGAGTATCGACGTGAACCTCGGTACCGTTCCCGAGCGTGAGCGTCACCGCGGCGGTCGGCGTCGACGGCAGGAGCCGGATCGCCCGCGCGCTCGCCGTCTCGACGAGGAGGGCCGGCGCGGGGCGCGACAGACGGACGGCGGCGTATCCCCACGCCGAGCTCATGACGTTGAGCTCGATCGCGTACTGGAACGCGGAGTTGGCGATCTCGATCTCGGGGTCGCCCGGGAACCGCACGATCCGGCCCGCACCCTGCATCTGACGCGGACGGCCGGCGGCGTCGCGGAAGACCACACCCGGCAACGGTTGGTCGAGGACGAGGGGCCAGAACCGCGCGCCGTTCGCCTCGGCGAACAGACGCACGGCCTCCGTTTCCTCGCGGTCGCCGTATCCGTCGCGCAGCTGCAGGAGGGGGGCCACGTCGAGCGGTTTCGCCATGCCTCTCATTCTGTCGACAGCGGGCGCGGGCGGCGCGCCCCCTAGGCTGAGTCCGACCCAGGAGGATGCCGTGCCCCGACCCCGTGTCGTCATCGCCGGAGCGAGTGGTTTCGTCGGCCGAGCTCTGGCATCCGCGTTCCGTGACGAGGGATACGACCTCGACACGATCGGCCGGACGGGCACCGCGACCTGGGGAGACCAACCGGCCATCGATCGCCTCGTCGACGGCGCGGACGTGCTCATCAACCTCGCGGGCAAGATCGTGTCGTGCCGGTACACCGACGCGGCACGCGACGAGATCCTGCGTTCACGGGTCGAGACGACGAGGGCGTTGCACCGCGCGGTGCGCACGGCAGCCCGTCCGCCCCGCGTGTGGTTCAACGCGTCCACCGCCACGATCTACCGCCACGAGACGGAGCGGGGGAACGACGAACGCGACGGGGTCATCGGCGACGGATTCTCGGTCGACGTGGCGACCTCGTGGGAGCAGACGTTCTTCGACGGCGACCTCCCCGCGACCCGCCGCATCGCGCTGCGCATGGCGATCGTCCTCGGTGACGGACCGGCGACACGCATGCTGTTCGCGCTCGGGCGCCTCGGACTCGGCGGAGCGCAGATCGACAGCTGGTGGTTCCCGCACCGCCGCTACCGAGGGATCGGCGCGCATCCGACCGGGCCGGTCTGGTCGAACTGGCACCGGACGTCGGGCCGCCAGCGCTTCAGCTGGATCCACATCGACGACGTGGTGGCATCCGTCCGGTTCCTCCGCGATCGCGACGATCTCGAGGGACCGGTCAACCTGGCGGCGCCCGGCGTCAGCGACAACCGCACGCTCATGCGCGAGATCCGGCGCGTCGCGGGGCGGAGGATCGGCCTCAGCGCCTACCGGTGGATGCTCGACCCCGCGATGGCGGTGCTGCGCAACGAACCCGAGCTGGTGCTGAAGAGCCGGTGGGCCGTGCCGCGCGTCCTCACCGAGGCCGGCTTCCGCTTCCGGCATCCGGAGCTGGGTCCGGCTCTGGATGCCGTGGCCTCGGTGCATCGCCCGCGCGCACGCGACCTCTTCTCGGCGTGACGGACGGCGCGTGACGAAGCGCCCGCCCGAGCAGATCGGGCGGGCGGACGAGTCGGTCAGGCGTTTCGACGGATGAAGCGCATGAGGGCCGCGATCACACCCACGATGAGGATGATGATCCCGATCCACAGGAGGAACTTCACGGCCTCGACGAAGACGCCGAGGAACAGCAGGACGAGTCCGACGATGATGAGGATGATGGCGAGAGCTGGCATATCTCCACTCTGTCCCGCCGGCCCCCTCGGGCGACCGCCCTTGACACGAGGCCGAT
>NZ_JARHXC010000305.1:0-12055 GCF_029222405.1 Microbacterium sp. Kw_RZR3
TCCGCGCGGCGAGATCGTCCTGCGGCGGGGCGGGCGCCGCGCCCGGGGGCACCGAACCCGCGACGGCGTCGCTCAGACCGCCGGCATCGAGAGTGGCCAGGTCGATCGGTGAGACCAGCCGACCCGTGAGCACGGCCGCAGCGACCTCGGGATCGACCACCGCGGCGTTCACGGTCTTCTCCACGGACTCCGCCATCGCCGCGCTCAGCGGCGTCCCCGCTTCGGCGGCGAGCTCGCCGGCGCGCCGCGCCAGGGCGGCGACCAGCTGGCGCCGTTGCTTTCCGAGACGCGCGAGCTCGGTGGCATCCAGGTCGTCCTGCGCCTCCTGCAGAGCCCTCGACAGCTCGACCGCTTCGCCCAGCCGACCGTCACGGACGAGCAGGTTGACCGCCCACGCGGCCACCGTCGGCTTGCGCAGCTTCGCGATGCGGCGACCCGCGGTCCCTGACGCGGCGGCCGCCCGTTCCGCGCGTGCGGCCGTGAAGCGGGCGGGCGGGAGGGCGAGCAGGTCCGCGGCCGCTTCGTCGACGAGCGCGTCGTCGTCGCCTCGCGATGCGCCGGTCATGGCTCCATTCTGACCGTCGGGTCAGATCGAGACCACCCCGGGCCGCGGCCCGCGGATCTCGCGGTGGAGGCGCTCCATTCGGGTGTCGAGCTCGGCAGCGGTGTCGGCGGCATCCTTCAGCTGATCCAGTAGATCGGCCGGAACGAGGCGGTCGTACTTGTAGTAGATCTTGTGCTCCAGGCTCGCCCAGAAGTCCATGGCGATGGTGCGGAACTGCACCTCGACCGGCACCTGGACCCTTCCCGTCGACAGGAAGACGGGCACCTCGACGATGACGTGGAGGCTCTTGTAGCCGTTGGCCTTGGGATGGGCGATGTAGTCCTTGACGTCACGGACGGTGATGTCGTCTTGCTGGGTGAGCAGATCGGACAGCCGATAGGCGTCGTCGATGAAACTGCACGTGACCCGGATGCCGGCGATGTCGGTGATCGCCGCGCGGATGGAGCCGAAGTCGGTGTCGATGCCCTTGCGTTGCACTTTGTCCACGAGGCTGTCGGGCGTCTTCACCCGGCTCGAGACGTGCTCGATCGGGTTGTAGTCGTGCATCTCCTGGAACTCTTCCCGGAGGATCGCGATCTTCGTGTCGACCTCGGCGAGCCCGAACCGATACTCCATGAGGAATCTCTGGAACTCGTCACGCATGGCGCGCAGAGCGGCGCTCGAGACGGTGATCTGCTGATCGTCCAGCGAATCGGCCATGCGTCCGACCGTATCGAGGGCAGATACGAGCGTCCTGTGAGCGTCACGCGCGCGGCGGCCCGGGCTCCCGCGGCACGAGCTCGCCGTCGACCACGTCGATTCCCACCAGCCCGTCGAAGACGTCGGGGAGGTCGGCGGAGTCGGCGGGGCCTTCGCCGGGTTCCATCGGAGACGGGGGGTATCGGTCGTTCACGGCGCTGTCCTTCCGTGGAGCCCTTCTACGGTGGCAGCACCCCACGCTCCGACCGGGTGGCTTGACACTCTCGGACGCACGGCGTACTCGCGGTGAGGCTGCGCGGTTAGTGTGGAGCCATGGGGACGATCATTTACGGAAGCTCGACGACCGTTCACATCGAGGATCGCGCGCTGGCGCACCTCAAGGTCGTCATCTCGACGAAGCTCCGCCGCGGTGAGAGCTTCACCCTGTCGTGGCGTCACCCCGACGAGGAGCCGCGCGGCCGGAGCACCCTGTGGCTCCACCCGGCGATCCCGCTGCGGTTCGTCTTCGACGACGCCGAACCGACGAAGCTGAGCCGGGAGTGGATCGAGCGTCTCTCGGAGTCGGCGAACTCGTCGGGAGGAATCATGCTGGTCGCCGAAGACATCGCCCCCTCGCGCGACACGAAGAGCGACAGCGCGACCCGCTGAGGTCAGCCCTCGTCAGAGACGCTGTCTTCGGACGGCTCGGGCGTGATCGCCAGGCCGTTGGGTCCGGATGCCGCGAGCATGAGGTCTTCGACCCACACGCGGTTGATGCGCGGCGGGCGGCTGCCGTAGAAGTGGAACTGGATCGGCACCGAGGGGTGCATCCAGAAGCTGCGGCGACCGCTGCCGTCTCCCACCTCGACGTCGAACATGAACGACTCGGAGCGGCGCAGCTTGTTCATCACGACGATGCGCAGGTGAGCCAGCGTGCGGTCATCGATGTCGACGGCGTTGGCGACGGTGTCGTAGATGAATCTGCCCATGGGGTCGAGCCTATCCGAGGAACGCACAAGTCATCCCGACGACGCGTGCCACGTCGGTCGAGGGGAAATCAACCCCGCGGAGAGCGCGAGCCGATCTCGCTAACGTGCCTGGGGTGGGAACGCTCTACTACGGCGACGTCGCGACGCCGATCGAAATGGAAGACCGCGCGCTGGCGCATATCAAGGTCGTCATCGCCACGAAGCTCCGCCGGGGGGAGAGCTTCACCCTCTCGTGGACGCACGGTCCCGGCCAGGAGGTCGGGCGCAGCACCGTGTGGTTGCACCCGTCCATTCCTCTTCGTTTCGTCTTCGACGAGCCCGAACCGGCGCTACTGAGCCGCGCGTGGGTGGAGGAGCTCGCGAACTCGGCCAATTCTTCGGGGGGCCTGCTCATCGTCCCCGAGCCGGGAACCGAGAACCCGAAGCCCTGACCCCCGAGACCTAGACGGTGGTCTCGGCGTCCTCGGGCGATGTCTCGTGCGAGGCGGGAGCGGGATCGACCTGGTCGACCGCGTCCTGCAGCCGGCCCAGACACGCGATCACGACGTCGCACTCCTCGGGCGTCATCTCGGCCACAGCCGCCATCATGCGACTGTGCATGGAGCCGAGGGTCGCGCGCACCTCATGGTCGCTGGCCGCGGTCGCGACGATTCGGACGCTCCGCCGGTCGGTCGGGTGCGGCACACGCGTGACGTGGCCGGACCTCTCGAGGCGGTCGATGATCGCCGTGGTCGAGGCGGTCGACACCCCCAGGTACCGTGTCAGCTCGGCCGGTGTCACATGGCGATCCTGACCCGCTGCGCGCAGGAGGTAACGGAGCACGAGAAGGTCGTTCTCGCCCATCGACATCGCCTCACGCGTGCGGCGGCGCATGGCGACCTCGGCGGCGCGGTAGACGCGGAAGGCCTGCAGGACCTCGACGGCCCGGTGCCGACGCTCCTCTTCGCTCGCGCCGTACCAGTAGCGCGACGACGATGAGGCGTTCTCCACCTCGGCATCCTATGTCAGGGCGCGTTGTCCAGGCCCCTGCCGTTGCGCGAGGGGGACGAGTACCATGAAAAATACATCGGCTGACGAGTTGATAGGACATCGAGACACTCGACCGACAAGGAATCCGCGGGAGGTGACATGCGGCACACGGCCACGGCAGACGACGTGGTGAAGGCCCTCAGCGACCTCACCGATTCCAGCGCGATCTCGGAACGGGCGGCGCTGCAGTCCCTGGGCATCGGCCCGAACGACGCGAAAGTACTCCGCTTCCTCCTCGAGCGCAGCGAAGACGACGATCCTGTCACCCCGCGCCTGCTGACCGAGATGCTCGGGATCTCGTCCGCGGCGACGACCACCCTCATCGATCGCCTCGCGGAAGCGGGCTGGGTCGAGCGAGAGCCCTACCCCGGCGACCGGCGTTCGATCGTGGTGCGCGCGACCGTCGATCCCGAGTCTCCCGCCCGACGGATCCTCTCGGTCCGGCGGGCTTCGGTCGCCGAGGCCGCGTCGAAGCTCGGCGCGGCTGAACGACGCGTGGTGGCCGACTTCCTCGACGACATCGCGCGCGTCGAGAAGCAGCACGTGGAGGGCATCGCCGCGGCCGACACCGCGTCCCGCTCGCACTGATCTTCTTCAGCACGAACGGGACGCGTCGCACTCAGGAGGAGTCGCGACCGGTCGCCGACTGCAGGCGGTCGATCTGCTCGGACGCCTCTGCCTTCGTCAGGTCGGCGGGGATCTCTTCCCCCGCTTCGCGCGCGAGCGTGTCGAGGTAGCTGCGCTGCGGCGCGGTCATCGGCTCGTCGCCGGTGACCCAGTCGGACGGATCCTTCTCAGCGGGGTTGTCGCCACCGTCGCGGACGGCGCCGAGGGTCTCTTCTTCACGGGAGGTATCGCTCATGCGCCCGAGGCTAGGCGGAGCGTCCGACACCGACTCCGGGATTGACAGCGCGCCCCGTCCGGTACGGCATCCTGGATCGATGACGAACGACCCGCCTCCCGCCGACGTCCAGGTCGAGACGTACCGGCGCGGGCGCGCACGGACGCGGGTGACGCGCGTGTCGACCGGGGCGAAGACGGGCCGGGACTTCGTGCTCGTCGCGGGCATCGGCGTGGCGTCGACCTACTTCGAGTTCCTCGCGCCGTTGCTGGCGACCGAGGGCGAGGTCTACGCGCTCGACCTGCCCGGTTTCGCGGGGGTCCCGGCATCCGGTGAACAGCCGACGGCCGCCTTCTTCGCTGACCAGGTCGAGGGGGTGCTCGACCACTACGGCCTGCGCGACCCCGTACTCATCGGCCACTCGATGGGGACCCAGGTGGTCACCGAGGTGCTCACGCGACGCGAGCTCTCGCACGCGGTCCTCGTGAGCCCGGTCGTCGACGAGGGCGAAGCGCGGGCAGGCGTGCAGGCCGTGCGTTTCGCACAGTCGACCCTGCGCGAGTCGCTGCACATCGCGCTGCTGGCGGTGTCGGCGTACCTGCTGTGCGGGTTCCTCTACTTCTTCGAGACGCTGCCGTACATGCTGCGGTACCGGATCTCCGACCGCATCGTCGACGCGCGGTCCCACCTCCTGCTCATCAGGGGCGAGTTCGACCGCCCCTCACCGCGCCGGCTGCACTCCCGTCTGGTGGAGCGCGCGCGTTCCGCTCGCCGATGGGAGATCGAGGGAGCCGCCCACTGCGTCGTCAACAGCCATGCGGTGGGCGTGGCCCGACTCACGATGGAGCACGTGCGCGACGAGCTCGCCCGGAAGGGTCGGATGCCGGCGGCCGAGGCCGCTGTGCCGCCGGCGCAGCACGCCGATGTCCGCATGGTGCTGGGGGCCGCGGCGAGCCGCCTGGCGGAATGGATCAGCGCCGCACGCCGAGACGAGACAGGCGTCGAGCGCGCCAAGGCGCGGCACGCGCGCGTACTGTGGGAGGCGTACCGGGCGCGGCGCTGAGGTACCGCTCGTCCGGCGAGACGGCAACCCCCGAGACCGACCGGCGCACGGCCCGGAGCATGGAGGGGTGTCCATCCGCCCCTCGATGTACAGCTCGTTCGACCCGAGACAGTGGTGGCGCGACGCGATGACCCCTGACCGCCTCGTGCTCGCGGCCAAGACCGCCGCGGCGGCCGCGCTCGCCTGGTACCTCGCGCCGTACGTTCCCTTCGCGCAGAGCGAGTACTCGTACTACGCCCCGCTCGGCGTCCTCGTCAGCATGTACCCCACCGTCGCGCGCTCGGCGTCGAGCGGTGTGCAGGCCGTGGTCGGACTGGCGCTCGGCATCGGCCTGGGTCTCGCGAGCCTCGCGGTGGTGGGCGCGGGCCTTCCCCGCATCGCCGCGGTCGCGATCGTCATCTTGCTCGGCGTACTGCTGGCCGGGGTGCGCGCGCTCGGCGTCGGGCGCGACTGGGTGGCGATCGCCGCCCTCTTCGTCCTGCTGCTCGGCGGCGCCGATCCCGACGGGTACTCGTCGTCGTACCTGATGACGATGGCGTTCGGCGTGCTGGTCGGGGTGATGGTGAACCTCCTCGTCGTCCCGCCCCTACGGGTCAAGCGGGCCGATGACCGCCTGGCCCGGCTCCGCGACGACCTGGGAGAGGCGCTCCGCAGGATCGCGGACGCGCTGGCGGGGCACGCCTTCGATCAGGATGCCGCCGACACCGCGACCGCCGGACTCACGGGGACGCTCGCCGACGTCCGAGAAGAGGTCGAGCTCGCCGACGAGAGCCGGCGCTACAACCCGCGCGGGCGTCGCCTGCGCGCGCCCCGGGATCTCAACCGCCGGCGTCTGGACGCCCTCACCGGAACGGCCGACGCGACGCGCGAGCTGTCGGCATCCCTCTCTCGTCTGACCCAGGGGCCCGATGTCGACACCCGCATCCCCGACGACGCGCGTCGAACTCTCGCCCGCGCGATCGAGGCCGCGTCGCACCTGGTGACCACTCCCCCGGATCCCGAGGCGACCGCGGGGCAGCTGCGCGAGGCCGAGCACGCGCTCACCGCGTACACCGACCGTCTGCGAGAGCTCACCGCACACGACGAGCCTCTCGATGCCTGGGAGGCGGCGGTGAGCCTTCGGCGTGTGATCGCCGCGTGCGGACCACTCTCGGATCCGGACGCCGACACCGCGACCCGCTGAGTTCGCGCGTCGGGCCGGGTCTCACGCGACCGCGAGGTCCCTGAGCCTGTCGAAGGGACCGGCAGCTTCGACAAGCTCAGCCGCCTCGCCCCGTATCCCGGCGCCTCCCGCGAGACCGTCAGTACCCCGTCGAGAGCACGCGGTCGAGCATGTCGACGAAGTAGTCGGCCGACTCCCGAGTCACGCACAGCGGCGGCTTGATCTTCAGCACGTTCTGGTGATCGCCGGTGGGCTGCATGATCACGCCGAGCTCGAGGAGGCGATCGCAGATCGCGGCCGTCTCCTCCGTCGCCGGCGTGAGGGTGCCGCGGTCGCGCACGAACTCCAGGCCCAGGTACAACCCCGACCCGTGGACGGTGCCGACGATCGGATGCCGATCCCCCAGCGCGGCGAGCCGTGCCTTGAGGTGTGCACCGACGACCCGCGCGTTCTCCTGCAGCTGCTCCTCGTCGATGATGTCGAGCACGGTCTGACCGACGACGGATGACAGCGGCGAACCGCCCGTGGAAGAGAAGAAGTATCCCTGCGTCCGGTAGCGGTCGGCGACCTCACGACGGGTGATGACCGCGCCGAGCGGGAAGCCGGCGCCGATGGACTTCGCAACGGCGACGATGTCGGGAACGACCCCCTGCTGCTCGAAACCCCAGAACCACGAGCCGAGGCGGCCGAAGCCGACCTGCACCTCGTCGGCCACGGCCAGCCCGCCGAGCTCGCGTACCGTGGCGTACACCTCTCTCAGGTAGCCGTCCGGCAGGGCGACGCCTCCCGCGTTGCCGTAGAACGTCTCGCTCAAGAAGGCGGCGGGCGGGTGTCCCTCGGCGGCGAGCGCGCGCAACCGCGCGGCCGCCTCGGGCGCGTAGGCAGCGGCATCCGCTCCCCGATGACGACCGCGGTACGAGTTCGCGGCATCGACGGTGTGCACCCACTCGGGACGGGTCTCGAGTGCGTTGGGGTTGTCGGCGATCGAGGTCGAGACCGCATCGCTCGCGTACGTCCAGCCGTGGTAGGCCTCGGCCATCGCCACGACGTCGCGGCGCTCGGTCGCCGCCATCGCGAGGCGGATGGCCAGGTCGACCGCCTCCGAGCCGGAGTTGACGAAGAACACCGTGTCGAGCTCGTCGGGAAGCCGGGATGCCAAGCTCTCGGCGTAGCGCGTGATCGCGGCGTAGTGGAAGCGCGAGTTCGTGTTCAGCAGACGCGTCTGGCGCGAGACGGCTGCGGCGATGCGGGGGTGCGCGTGGCCGACCGAGGCGACGTTGTTGACCATGTCGAGATAGACGCGGCCGTCGACGTCGACGAGGAACTCGCGCCATCCGCGCTCGATGCGCGGCGGCCGGGCGTAGTAGTGCTCCTGGACCTCGGCGACGACGGCCTCGCGGCGGTCGAGGAGGTCGTCCTCGACGGGCGCGGCCGGTACCTCGACCCCGAGCGCGAGGGTGGCGTCGCCGACGACAGCGCGCCACCCGGGCAGATCGGCGGCGCGGATCGTCTCGGGGACCTCGTCCGGGTCGAGCGCGGTGAGCAGCACGTCGATACGCCGGCGGGCGGGCACCTCGGCGCTCACCTCCGTGTCGCCGTGACGGATGCTCAGTCCCGCCGGGACATCGACTGTCGTCGGCCGGGCGAACCACACCGCAGCCGCGGTCGGCACCGTCGAGGGCGCGTGCGGCGTGCGGGACGGCGCGCCGAGCAGCACCGGGCGCAGAGCCGGGAGCACCACGACCTCCGCGCCCTCGTCGAGCAGACGCTGCGCCGCGCGCTCGACGGCGTCGTCGCCGAGCCACGCCCCCTCGTCCGCGAGCGGCGACAAGGTCCCGGCATCCAGGATCACCGCCCGCCCCGGCTCGCTCAGGAGCGGCGCGCCGGCCCACTCGGGGCCGTCGACGGCGGGACGCCCGAGCGCGTGACGGATCTGCGCGGTCGCCACCTCGATCGGGACGGCGGTCGCGCGCCGCAGGATCGAGAACTCCCGATCCAGCGCGCCGCTGGCGTAGTCGTTCGCCTCGTCGAGGCGCACCTGCTGGCGTCCGCTGAGGACGAGCACGACCCCGCGCAGCACGACGAGCGGCCAGAGGGCGGTGATCTCATCGTCCGAGAGCGGCCGCCGGCGGTCGAACGCCGCGATGGCCGGCAGAGTGGTGCGATACGACGCGCCGGCGTGGTGCAGCACCGACGAGACCGTCACGGCGATCTCGCCCACCGCCCACGAATCGATGACGTCTCCGAAGTCGATGACGGCATCGGGAAGGGTCTGGATGCCGTGCGGCCGGAGCACATTGTCGTCGGTCACGTCGTAGTGCCCGAGCTGGCGCGGCAGCGCCTCGGCGACCGGCGCGAGCGCGGCGAGCGCGCGGGCGGTCGCCTCCGCGGTGAACGCGCGCACCTCGGCGTCCGGCTCGGTCTCGGCGATCTCGGCGATCGCCCGCTCGGCGTGCCGCAGGTCCCACTGGAGGACGCGGCCCGAGGCCGGGTGCGTCTCGTTCGCGAGCGCCACGCTCACCGCGGCGGACAGGTCGCCGAGCCGTTCGACGACGCGCGGCGAGAGGTAGGCCGAGCCGGTCAGCGTCTTCCCCGACACGAACGAGATGACCCGCGCGTGCAGCCGCCCCTGCGAGGTCTCCCACCACCCCGACATGGCGCCCCGCGGTCCCGTGACGATCTCGGGGATGCGCAGAGTGGGCTCCGCTCGCGCGACGACGGCGGCCGCGGCATCCTGCATCTCGATCTCGGATTCGCTGAAGACGGGGTTGCTGATCTTCAGCACGCCGAGTGGGTCGCCCCCTCCAGCGGGGGTGACGAGGAAGTTCTGGTCCTGCTGGCTGCCGAGCGAGCGGAGCTCCGTGTCGATGCCGTAGACCTCGCGCAGCAGGGATCGAGCCTCGTCGAGGGGAAGGGTCGGCGTCGGCAGCTCACCGTGGGCGAAGTAGTCGAACGAGGCGTCGGTCACGGCGGGCTCCATGAGGCTCGAATCGGGCGGGTCGGTGGCGCGGCAGCTCGGGCGTTCGCGAGGCAGGCAAGCGACGAGCGCGCGGTCTCCGAGGGTGCTGGAATGAAACATACAGCGTATGTTTTCGGGCCGCCAGACCGCCGGCGGGCGACTGATCATCACGCCGCGAACGACATCGCAGGTGAATCACGCCGAACCTCGGGGCGGCGCCTCCGACACGGGCGGCGCTCGCCGCCTCGCGGGCGACCGTCCCACCCGCCGGGGCAGGGCCACCGACCCCATCGCCAGAACCCCACCGCGCGATAGAGATGGGACCTCTCGCACTCTCCGAACCCGAACAGGAGCCGTCGTGTCCACCCAGAATCCCGCGCCGTCACGCCGCCGTCGTCTCGCCCTTCCCGTCCTCCTCGCCGGGGGGCTCGGATCCCTGATCCTGGCCCTCAGTCTCTCGCCCACCATCTCCGCGTTCACGGCGCAGATCAAGAACACCGTCGACACGGCCGGCACCGGCACCGTCATCATGCAGGAGAGCAACGCCGACGGCTCGATCACCTGCAACAGCACGGACGGCGGATCCGTGTCCTCGAACACCGCGACCTGCGCGACCATCAACAAGTACGGCGGCAGCGTGACGATGGTGCCCGGCCAGACCGTGTCGACCGACATCAAGATCAAGAACACCGGCAGCGCCGCCGCCACGGGATTCACCCTCACGCCGGGAACCTGTACGCAGACGAACAACGGAACGCCCAACGGCACCGCGACCAACCTCTGCTCCACCATGACGCTCGTCGTGACCTCGGGTTCGACGACGCTCTACTCGGGAACCCTCCAGGGGTTCGCGTCGTCCGTGAACGTGCTCACCGCCCTCGGCACGACATCGGTTCCGTCCGGCTCGACCGTGCCCTTCACGTTCGCGGTGACACTCCCGTCGACGGCGGGGAACACGTACGCCGGTCTCCAGGTGTCGCAGCCGCTCACCTGGGACTTCAGCAGCTGACGTCGCCCTCGTGATCCCGCACCCCGCGGCGACCGCCGTCCGAGGGAGCGCGCGCCCGGCGATCATCGTCGCGGTCGCACTCGTCCTGCTCTCGGTCGCGGTCGCCGCGGCGTTCGCCATCGCCGGCATCCGCCTGTTCGCGGTCCAGACCCCGAGCATGGGCGAGACCGCGCCGGTGGGCTCGCTCATCGTCAGCCGCGCCGAGCCGAACTATGCCGTCGGCGACATCGTCACCTTCTCAACCGGCGACCGCACCGTGACGCACCGCATCGTCGGCGACTCCGACGGGTCGTTCACCACGCAGGGCGACCTCAACGGGGCGCCGGACGGGAGCCCCGTCGCAGCCGATCAGGTGATTGGTCGCGCCGTGGCGATCCTGCCCGGCGTCGGATTCCTGCTCCAGGTCGCCCCCTGGCTTCTGTTGGGCGTCGCTCTGACCGAAGCGCTCGTGTGGCTCAGCCTGCGGCAGCCGGGGTGGATCTGGAGCGCCCGCCTCACGGGATGGTCGCTGACCGTCACGATCGTCGCCCTGTGGCTTCGGCCGTGGTTCAACGTTCAGATGCTCGACTTCCGCCCGGGCGACGACGGCACCAGCGCGCTTCTTCACGTCGTCAACACCGGGCTGTTCCCGCTCCTCGCGGGCGGCACGCGCCTGTTGAGCGGCCAGGACGCGGTCGTCTCCACCACCGAACGTCTCCCCAACGGTGCCTACGTGCTCACCCCGCAGCCCGATCTCGACCTCCCCCTCCGGCTCCTCGTCATCGCGCTGTGCCTGCTTCCGCTCGGGGCGGCGCTGCTCATCCGCGACGACGATGCCGTCGCGCTGCCCGACGGACGTCGCCCCCGACCCGACCGCCGCGGCGGACGGATCGTCGTTCCGCTCGTGATCATCACGGTGCTCGCGGTCGCCGCGCTCACGACGTTCTCCTCGACCGGAGCGAGCTTCACCGCCCGCATCGCGAACACGAAAGACACCGCGGGGACGAACCCGTTCTTCAGCTGTCGCGACGCCGCACTCTCCGTCGGCACTTCCGCGACCAAGGGCGCGTACGCCCTCACCCCCACGAACAATCCCGCCAAGACCGAGAACGACCTCTCCGGCGCCGCCTCCCGGCGCGCGACGTACGCGGTCTCCCCCGCCCTCTCGACGAGCGTCGGGTGCCTCCACGACTCCCCCGCCTCCTCGGTGAGCTTCAACGGCACGTCCCAGTGCCTTTACGTTCCGGGATCGGTGACCAACCCGAACACCTTTACGATCGAGGCCTGGTTCCGCGCTCCGTCGACCGGACGGGGGAAGATCATCGGCTTCGGCGACGCGAACCAGTCCGCCGCCGACGGTCACTACGACCGACACGTCTACCTCGACCAGACCGGTCGCATCGTGTTCGGCGTGTACCCGGGGAGTGTGCGGACGATCTCGACCCCGGCCGGGCGTTCGTACGCCGACGGGACGTGGCACGCGGTGGTGGCATCCCTCTCGAGTGCGGGGATGGCCCTGTACGTCGACGGGAGCCTCGTCGCCACGAACACGTCGATCACCACGGGCGAGAACTACTCGGGGTACTGGAAGATCGGCTGCGGCAACCTCACCGCGTGGGCCAACGGAACCTCGAACGGCACGATCGACTGGTACGGCCCGTCCTTCTTCACGGGCGAGATCCAGTTCGCGGCGATCTACACGCGCGCTCTCTCGGCCGACGAGGTGCGCTCGCACTACGCCGCCGGGCGTTGACGCACACCTCGTGCGAGACAAGGCCGCG
>NZ_JARHXC010000306.1:0-4194 GCF_029222405.1 Microbacterium sp. Kw_RZR3
TCCGGGCCCCGCGAGCATCCCGGTGGCTTCGACAGGCTCAGCCACCTGTATCGCGAGGCCCCTGAGCTCGCCGAAGGGCCCGGGGGCCGGCGTGCCCCTCCGCGCGATCAGCGCGCGGGCGCGGTCAGCCAGCCGACCACCACGTCGCCGAGCGCGGCGCGCAGATGCGCGCGACGCTCGGGCGAGGCGAGGTCGACGTCGAAGAGGTGCCCGAAGGTGTACTGGTTCGCGACCTGGAACACGCAGTACGAGCTGATCACGAGGTGCACGTCGATCGCATCGACGTCGGAGCGGAAGACTCCGGCGGCACGCCCGCGCTCGAGGATCTCATCGAGAAGTCCCTTGGCCGGCTGCGAGAGCGTGCGCAGGCCCTCGATCTGACGGATGAACTCGCCGCGGTGGATGTTCTCGATCGCGACGAGTCGGATGAACGCCTCGTGACCGACATGGTGGTCGAAGGTCAACTCGGCCAGAGCGCGGATGGCATCCACGGGATCGGCGTGATCGACATCGATGGCGCGCTCCGCCTCGCGGATACCGCGATAGGCCTCCTCGAGGACGGCACGATAGAGGCCTTCTTTGCCGCCGAAGTAGTAATAGATCATCCGCTTGGTGGTGCGCGTGCGGGCGGCGATGTCGTCGACGCGGGCGCCGGAGAAGCCCTCTTCGGCGAAGACCTCGGTCGCGACGGCTAGCAGTTCGGATCGGGTGCGCTCGGCGTCTCTGCGTGCCTCGGCCATTCGGTCAGACTAGTGGACCCCGTTTGTACCAGATGGTACATTCAGCCGCCATGAGGACCTCGATCGCGACCGTCTGCATCAGCGGGACGCTCGCCGACAAACTCCACGCCTGCGCCGACGCCGGCTTCGACGGCGTGGAGATCTTCGAGCCGGACCTGCTCGCCGCCCCCGAGAGCCCCGAGGAGATCGCCGCACTCGCTCGACGGCTGGACCTCAGCCTCGACCTGTACCAGCCGATGCGCGACGTCGAGGGCGTCGACGAAGATGCGTTCGCCGCGGTGATGCGGCGCGCGGAGGCGAAGTTCCGTCTCATGCAGCGACTCGGCATGGACCTCGTGCTCTGCTGCAGTAACGTCGCCACCGCCACGGTGGACGACGACGCCGTCTCCGCCGACCAGCTGCGACGCCTCGGCGACCTGGCGGCGGGGTACGGCATCCGGCTCGCTTTCGAAGCCCTCGCGTGGGGACGCTTCGTCGACGATTACCGCCGCGCGTGGCGGATCGTCGAGCGCGCCGATCACCCTGCGGTGGGGGTGTGTCTGGACTCGTTCCACATCCTCTCGCGCGGGCATGACCTCGCGGAGATCGCCGACATCCCGGGCGAGAAGATCTTCTTCGTGCAACTGGCCGACGCTCCGCGGCTCAGCATGGACGTGCTGTCGTGGAGCCGCCACCACCGCCTGTTCCCGGGTGAAGGGGACTTCGACCTCGCCGACTTCGCCGCGCGCATCGTTCGAGCGGGATACACGGGACCGTGGTCGCTCGAGGTGTTCAACGACACCTTCCGGCAGACCGACGCCCGGCGCACCGCCCGGCACGCGCGACGTTCGCTGCGCTGGCTCGAAGACGCCGTGTCGCGGACCCTGCCGGACGCCCCGTCCGGTCTGCGGATGCTCCCGGATTCGGCGGCTCCCTCCGGCGTCGACTTCATCGAGGTCAAGGCCGAAGACACCTCGGCGATCGAAGAGCTGCTCGCGCAGCTCGGCTTCACCTCGCGCGGACGCCACCGCACGAAGCCGGTCACCCTCTGGACGGCGGGGGAGGCCCGCGTCATCCTCAATGAACAGCACGCTCGCGGGTGGGAACCGCGTCTCGCCGCGATCGGGCTCGAGGTCGACGACGCCGAGGCGGTCGATCTGCGCATGAGCGAGCTCGGCGTGCCGCGCGCCTACCGCCGCACGTACGCGACCGAGGAGCGCCTCGACGGTGCGGTCGCGCCCGACGGAACCGAGGTCTACTGGGCGCAGGCCGCCGACGAGGGAGAACCCGCCTGGGCCGCGGAGTTCGAGCACGGCGAGCCACGGCGCGATACCGCCATCACGGGTGTCGACCACGTGAGCCTGAGCCAACCGTGGGATGCCATCGAAGAGGCGACCCTGTTCTACACCGCGGGCTTCGCCCTCCGGGTCGACAGCGCGACCGAGGTGCCGGGTCCCCGGGGCCTCGTCGCCAGTCGCGTCCTCGTCGCGCCGGGTGGGGGAGTGCGCCTTCCGCTCAACGTCGCCCCGCCGATCCTCGCCGCCGAGCGGGCCGGCGCCGCGCTCCCTCAGCACGTCGCCTTCGCCTGCGACGACGTTCGCACCTTCGCTCGGAGCGCGCGCACGCGGGGCTTCTCGCCCCTCGAGATGCCCGCCAATTACTACGACGACATCGCCGCACGCTTCGACCTCAGCGCTGCCGACGTCGACGAGTTGCGCGAGCTCCACCTCGGCTACGACCAGGATGCCGCGGGCGAATACCTGCACTTCTACACGCGCACGATCGGCGAGGTGTTCTTCGAGTTCGTCGAGCGTGTCGACGCCTACGCGGGCTACGGAGCCGGTACCGCCCCCGTGCGCCTCACCGCGCAGGGACGGCGCTGATAGCGTGCCCGACATGACCACGCCCCGCCGCCTGCTGCTCGTCAACGGTCCGAACCTCAACCTGCTGGGCACGCGTCAGCCGGAGATCTATGGGCGCGAGACCCTCGCTGATGTCGAACGGGTCACTGCCGAAGCCGCCCAGCGCCACGGCATCGAGGTCCGGGCCCTGCAGAGCAACCACGAGGGCGTGCTCATCGACGCGATCCACGCCGCCCGTCTCGACTGCGCGGGCATCGTGATCAACGCCGGAGGGCTCACGCACACCTCCGTCGCGCTGCGCGACGCGCTGGCATCCGTCGCCCTCCCCGTCGCCGAGGTGCACATCTCGAACATCAAGGAGCGCGAGAGCTTCCGTCACTTCTCGTACATCGAAGACGTCGCAGCCGTGCACGTGATCGGCGAGGGCGTCCCGGGGTACGCGCGGGCCGTCCACCTGCTCGTCGACGTCATCAGCGGCCGCGCGGACGGCTGAGCGCGCCGCTGCCGGCTCGGGCGCGGACGTCTGGTTGCACCAGGTCGCCCGCGCCCGAGCACGGCATCGCGTAGACTCGACCGCTGGGTGTGCGCCAGAGCGCCGCCTCCCCTCACACGAAACGGAACACCGGCACTCATGGCATCCACCGCAGACATCAAGAACGGCGTCGTCCTCAGCATCGACGGTCAGCTCTGGAACGTCGTGGAGTTCCAGCACGTCAAGCCCGGCAAGGGTGGCGCGTTCGTCCGCACGAAGCTGAAGAACGTCATGAGCGGCAAGACCGTCGACCGCACGTTCAACGCCGGCGCCAAGGTCGACATCGAGAACGTCGACCGCCGCGACTTCACGTACCTGTACAACGACGGTGAGGGCTTCGTCTTCATGGACGTCGCCGACTACGACCAGATCACCGTGGGCGCTGCCACCGTCGGCGACGCCGCCAACTTCCTGCTCGAGAACCAGCAGGTGCAGATCGCGCTCAACAATGGCAACCCCCTCTACATCGAGCTCCCGCCGTCCGTCGTGCTCGAGGTCACCTACACCGAGCCCGGTCTGCAGGGCGACCGCTCGTCGGCCGGCACCAAGCCCGCCACCGTCGAGACCGGCTACGAGATGCAGGTTCCGCTGTTCCTCGAGACCGGCACGAAGATCAAGGTCGACACTCGCACCGGCGAGTACCTCGGCCGCATCAGCTGACCTTGTCCGCCCGTACCAAGGCGCGCAAGCGCGCTCTCGACATCCTCTTTCAGGCCGACGTCCGCGGCGAGGAACTGCCGATCATGCTGGCCACCGAGGCCAAGCGCGCGGCATCCGAGCCCGACCGTCAGGCCTCCTGGTTGTATGCCCGCGACATCGTCGACGGTGTGATCGACAACCGCGACGCGATCGACGAGCAGATCACCACGTTCGCGAAGGACTGGTCGCTGCAGCGCATGCCCGCCGTCGACCGCGCCCTGCTGCGCATCGGCACGTGGGAGATCCTGTACAACGACGAGGTGCCCACGGCCGTCGCGATCGACGAAGCGGTGGAGCTCGCGAAGGAGTTCTCGACCGACGACTCCGGCTCGTTCGTCCACGGCGTGCTGGCGCGGATCGCGCGCTCGTCCTGAGCCCTCGC
>NZ_JARHXC010000307.1:0-3315 GCF_029222405.1 Microbacterium sp. Kw_RZR3
TCCTGTGCCGTCGTGCGGAGTGTGGGGTCGACACGCCGTCCGGGATGCCGGGGTTCCGGTGTGTCGGGGGGCGAACTCCGCCCGATGGCTGGGGCCCGTCGGGCGCCCAGGTCGAGGCGGTCCGGGCATCGGCCCGTAGCATCCTGTGCCGTCGTGCGGAGGTCATGGCCGACACGCCGTCCCGGATGCCGGGATCCCGGCGTGTCCGCAACGAACTCCGCCTGACGGCCCGGCCCCGGGCCTGACGCCCCGGCCCGGACTCCGCCCGACGGTCCGCCCCTCCTCCGCCGGCCCGGTGCCCGCCGGCCCGGCCCTACTCCGCCAACCGCAGCGCGGCCCACAGCTCCGCGCGGGCCGAGAACGACGACAGGTCGCGGCCCAGCACCCGTTCGGCCTGGGCGATCCGCGCGCGCACGGTGTGGCGATGGATGCCGAGCGCCTGGGCCGTCGCCTCGTGCGAGCAGTCGTGCGCGAGCCAGGAGTCGAGCGTCTCGAGCAGCGCCGATCCCTGCTCGGCGTCGTAGTGCTGGAGGGGGGCGAGTGCCCCGGCGGCGACGGTGCGGGCGGCCTCCGAACCGAGGGCCGCGAGCAGACCCGCGCGCGCGGTGTCGGTGAAGTCGGCGACACCCGGCGTCGCGGTCCGGTCGCGGGCGGTGCGGGCCTGCGTCACGGCGCGCGAGAATCCGTCGTATCCGTTCGGGGCGGAGCATCCGACGACGGTCTCGAAGCGGTCGGCGATCTCGGCGAGGATGCCCGTCGCCCCCGCGGGGACCACGATGATGAGCCCGTCGTCGCCGCGCCCGAAGAAGAGCTCGCCGCGGCGCTCGTGCGCGCGCATCTCGAGCCACTCCGTCATCGCTGTCGAGCGCGATAATGCCGCCGGGGTGAGCCCGACCACGACGGGGGCCGTGGGCAGCGGCCCGAAGAGGTCGCGGGCGGCGCGCCGCGCGAGCCCGGGGTCGTCGCTCCCGAGCGCCTGGACGAGCCCGGCGCGGAAGGTGCCGATCGCCCGGCCCAGGCCATCCTGCTGCTCGAGCGCGAGGGCCGCCATCGCGACGACCGCGGTCACGACGCTGCGCGCCTCGTGGTCGAGGTCGTCCGCGGCGATCGCGAGAGCCCCACGCAGGTTCCCCCCGCGCCCCAGCGTCTGGACGCTGACCGAGACGTCGTCGACCCGCAGCGTCGAGGCCGCGCGGGTACCGCGGCGGAGCATCGTCTCGACCTCGGCCGCGACGCCCTCGACAACCGAGTCGGCGAGCGAGCCCGACGGGTGCGCGGTGCGCAGAGCCCCCGCGGCGTCGAAGAGCCCGACCCAGCAGTCGAGCTGCCGCGAGAGCTCGGCGAGGGTGGCCGAGAGCCCGTCGGGTCGAAGGGCGGCGAGAGAGACCGCGCGCTGAGCGGCGAGCGACCAGCTGCGGCGGGCGTAGGCGTCGGCCGCGATCGCCTCGGCGCCGGCACGGGCCACCGCGATGAAGGGCGTGCGGTAGGGCACCTCGAACAGGGGCATCCCCGCCGCCAAACAGGCGTCGGTCAGGCCGGACGGGATGCCGTCGCGCACGACCTCCGTGCCGAAGCCGAGGGCGCGCACGCCCCGCGCCCGCAGACGCCCCACGTAGGCGGCGTAGTCGTCGTCGGAGGCGAACTGCGTCCCGGTCGTCAGGAGGACGAGACCCTCGCTGAGGAACGGCGTCGGATCGGCGAGGTCGCTCGAGTGCACCCACCGCACCGGGTGATCGACGCTCCCGGCGGGGAGCTCGGCCTCGTCCACGGCGAGACGCAGGTGCAGATCGCCGCGCGCGAGGAGGGCGCGCAGGCTCGGCGGCGAGACGGCGGAGTCGGGCATCGATGCTCCTGTACGAGACGTATATGGCAGTGCGAGTGACTGTACAGGGGGGAGAGTGCACCGCGTTGCGCGGCGTCCGTAGCATCGCCGCCATGAGCCTCGACACCCTCCCCACCGTCGGCGGTCCCTCGCTCGCCCAGGAGCGCCGCCTCGTCACCGCCATCCCCGGCCCCCGCTCGCAGAAGCTGCTCGACCGCAAGGCCGCCGCCGTGGCATCCGGGGTCGGGCACACCGTGCCCATCCACGCCGTCGCTGCGGGTGGGGGAGTGGTCGTCGACGCCGACGGCAACTCGCTGATCGACCTCGGCTCGGGCATCGCTGTCACGAGCGTCGGCAACGCGCACCCCGCCGTCGTCAAGGCCGTCCAGGACCAGGTCGCCGCCTTCACCCACACGTGCTTCATGGTCTCGCCCTACGACTCGTACGTCGCGGTCGCCGAGGCGCTCAACCGCCTCACCCCCGGTGACCACGCCAAGAAGAGCGCGCTGTTCAACTCGGGTGCCGAGGCCGTCGAGAACGCCGTGAAGATCGCGCGCAAGCACACGGGTCGTCAGGCGGTCGTCGCCTTCGACCACGCGTACCACGGCCGCACCAACCTCACCATGGCGCTCACGGCCAAGAACATGCCGTACAAGAGCGGCTTCGGCCCCTTCGCCGCCGAGGTGTACCGCGCGCCGCTGTCGTACCCCTTCCGCGACGGTCTCTCCGGCCCCGAGGCCGCCGCCAAGGCCATCAGCCTCATCGAGAAGCAGGTCGGCGCCGAGAACCTCGCCGCCGTCATCATCGAGCCCATCCAGGGCGAGGGCGGCTTCATCGTCCCGGCCGACGGGTTCCTCAATGCGATCGTCGACTGGTGCCGCGACAACGGCGTCGTCTTCATCGCCGACGAGGTCCAGTCGGGCTTCGCCCGCACGGGAGCGATGTTCGCCTCCGAGCTGTTCGGCATCGTCCCCGACCTCGTGACGACCGCCAAGGGCATCGCGGGCGGCCTTCCCCTCGCCGCTGTCACCGGCCGGGCCGAGATCATGGATGCCACCCACACGGGCGGACTCGGAGGAACCTACGGCGGCAACCCGATCGCGTGCGCCGCGGCTCTGGCATCCATCGACGCCTTCGAGAACGAGGGGCTCGTCGAGCGCGCCCGGGAGATCGGCACGCTGCTGAAGGCGCGCCTGCACGACCTGCTGGCGAAGGACCCGCGCGTCGGGGATGTCCGTGGACACGGCGCGATGATCGCGGCCGAGTTCGTCGACCCCGCGACCGGCGCTCCCGACGCTGCGCTCACCGCGGCCGTGGCCAAGGCCGCGATCGCCGAGGGCGTCATCGTGCTCACGTGCGGGACCTACGGGAATGTCATCCGGTTCCTCCCGCCGCTGTCCATCGGCGACGATCTGCTGAACGAGGGTCTCGACATCGTCGAGGCCGCCGTCGCCCGCAACTGACGAACGTCCCGGCGGCGGCGTCGACCCGAC
>NZ_JARHXC010000308.1:0-17527 GCF_029222405.1 Microbacterium sp. Kw_RZR3
TCGACTCACCCCGGGCCACCCCGACAGCGATCTGCTCCCGCTCGAGAAGCGTCAAGAACCGTCCCGAGGGATCGGACAGCGACAGCGGCGACATGCCGCCAGCCTCCCGGAACCATTTCTCCGCGCCCTGCCGCGACGCGCCCGCAGCCTCCGCAGCATCCGCGGTCGACAACCCCACCGCGATACCTCGCCAGAACTCCCGCTTCACACTCCGCAAAACGCTGAACACCGCCACACCCCTCAATCAGGGTGTTGCACTGACCCGTTGACCCCGCCAAGCTGCGGCGCCCTCCGCTCCCTGAAGTTCCTCCCGGGGGAGCGCGCCCGCCGCAAGGCCCATCCCCCACCGTCGAGACCGTCCCTACAATGACGCCATGACGGCAGGCCAGCCCGAGTGGGTGATCCGCGAGGACGCGGGGTCACCGGTGCTCGTCGCGCTCTACCTGCGTCAGGTGCTCGGCATCCGTTCTCCCGACGATCTGCCCTCCCTGCGGCGCGTGCCCGCCGCCGCGGAGACGACGAGGACGGATGCCGCTCAGTCGGAGCTCGAGAGACAGTGGCGGGCCTATTGGGCGTTGACGGTGGAGCCGCAGGCGCATCCCTCCCCCGTCCCTCTCGAGCTGGTGGAGGGTTTCGACGGGCTGGTCACGCTTCCGGTTGAGGGCGCGGAGGCGCTGCGCGAAGCCGCGTCGCCCTTCGCCGACGAGGCCACCGACTTCGCGCAGCAGGCTCATCGACGGTATGCGCGCGAGACGGCGGCGCGACCGGGGGTGTCGTATCGCGCCTACGCCAGCGCGATCGCTGCGCACGAACGCGCCGTGGGCCGTCGGGCGCACTCGTTCGAGCTCAACGTGCAGATCCTGCCGCTGACTCAGCGCGGAGTGTGGTGGATCGGCTCGCTCACGGTCGCTGTGACCGACGGTCTGCGCGGAGACGTGGCGGCGTTCGACTCCGCGATCCACCCGATCATCGCGGAGCTCGCCTGAAGGTCAGACCCCGTGCTGCTCGTGGTCGACGATGACCTGGCGGGTGCGTCCGCCGAGGACGCGCTCGAAGATCAACGCGACGATGGCCGCGACCGTCACACCGACGACCACGCAGATCAAGGCGGTGAAGCCGAACACCTGCAGCTGGGAGTAGACGACCTGCGTGTACGGGCTGACATCGGTGCTGTCGATCGCGAACGTCAGGATGAGGGCGACCAGGATGCCGACGAACGCGCCCGCGGCCAGGAAGACGCCGTACTTGGGCGCGCGGCGAACGCTGGCCGTCTCGATCTCATCGCGAGAGAAGGACGGTCGTTCGGGGGCGGGCTGCTCGGCCATGAGTCCATTGTCCCACCCCCGCGCGGATGACGGGGCGCGGTGCCTACGCATCGAGCAGCGATCGCTCCGAGAGTCGAACCCTCCACACCGACACCCGTTACCCCGTGGAGCGGGGATCAGGTGATCAGGACTACTCAGCACCCTTCAACGCCCCCAGCACGTCGACCCGACGCAGACGGCGCGCCAGCAGGAACGATGCGCTCAGGCCGCACCCCACGACGATCACGACGCACCACGCGGTGGCGACCGGCGACGCGGCCGACGCGTACACGATGCGATCTGTGCGGAACACCGCCAGGTACGCCGACAGAAAAGCCATACCGGCGGGGATGCCGATGAGCGCGCCGGCGACGGTGATGGCGACGTTCTCGCGCAAGAGGAGGGCGCGGATCTCGCGCGGACGCACCCCCAGCACGGCGAGTGTCGCGTAGTCGCGGGTGCGTTCGGCGAAGGCCAGAGCGCCCAAGTTCACCAGCACGACCATGGTCAGCAGCAGCCCGAACCCTTTGATGAGCGCGAAAACATCGCCGAGGCCGTCGATCACCTGCTCAGCGTTCGCGCGCCGGTCGTCATGTGTCAGGACACTCGCGATTCCGGGCCGGCCCTCGAGCACCTCGGCGGCCTCAGCCCCGCGCGCCAGCAGCGCGTTCGGCGAGAAGACGCCGCCCGCGCGCTCCCACGCAGACCGCGAGAGAAAGAGCCCCTGAGGCTCTCCCGCGTCAGTGACCCCGCGCACGATGACGGCGACCCCCGTCGCGGAGCCAGGCGGAAGAACCGTGACCTCATCGCCGATCGCGATCCCGCGTGCATCGGCGAGCGCGGCGCTCACGAGCGCACCGTCGGCGGGCAGCGCGACGCCGGCATCACCGTCCGGCAGGCGGTAGAGGTCGCCGTCCGACAGGACGTTGACGGCTTCGCCCCCTGCGAGGCCGTCGCCTGGCATGACGAAGGACATCTGCCACTGAACGTCGGTGATTCCGGATGCCAGGGCCTCGCCCTGCTGTGACCATGCGCCCGGAGAGAGCCGCGCCTGCGCGTCGAAGAGGTACTGCGAATCGAAGGACCGGGCGACCTGATGGTGCAGGGAATCCGGCATCCCGAATCCCGCGATGAGAAGGGTGGTGCCCCCGACCGTCGCGGCAAGTGCAGTGAGCAGGCGCCCACGCGCTGTCGCGATCTCGCGCAGGCCCCACGCGTTCAGCGGTGACATTCGCCGAAGCCGAGGGAAGACGCGCCGAGTCGTCGCGGCCCCGCCGCGCATCGCCGCCGCAGGGTCCGTGCGCCGCGCCGCGCGAGTGGCGACGACCGACACGACCGACGCGCCCGCGACCAGCGCGACCGCGAGCGCCAGGGGCGCTGGGGTGTACGCCGGAATCCAGGCGACCAATCCGAAGCTCGACCGCTGCGACCGCAAGACGAACAGCGAGAGCACGGGAGCGAACGCGAAGCCGACGAGGGCGCCCGCGGCGACGACGATGGCGTACTGGGAGTAGTGCCGGCGCAGCTGCGTGTCGGTGACGCCGAGCGCTTTCAGCGTGGCGATGTCGCGCTGCTGCATGTCGACCAGTCGCCGCATCGAGGTGAACATCGCGAGCATCGCGACCGCCAGGAACAAACCGAGGAACAACAGCGACAGACTTCTGATCTGTCGAATGCGGTCGGTCAGCCCCACCACTCCCGGCTGAGAGGACCGGTCGTACATGGCCAGTCGGTCGGCCCCGAGCAGCCCGGGCACCCCCGCCATGATCCGCTCGGGCGAGCCCGCCAGGGCAACGGACACGCGACTCGGCCCGAGCGCCTGCATCTGCTGCCGCGAGACATAGGCGTAGCCGTACCTCGACGGGTCAGGCGCGTACAGACCATCGACTCCGGTGTCCGACACCTTGTCGGCCGACCGCACCCACGCCGCGACGGTGAAGGAGTGATCCGTCGCCGCGATCCGTAGCCGCACGGTGTCCCCCACCCGAAGCGCGTGTGCCTCGGCGAATGCGGCGTCGAGAGCGATCTGGTCGTCCGTGAGATCGTCCAGGCGTCCTTCGACCGGTTCCGGGACGTCGATCCGTTCCGGCAGCGCGCTCACGACGAGGTCGCCTCGACCACCGACGACCGCCGCATCGAGCAGACCCGTGGTCTCAGCATCCGAGACCCCCGGAAGACCCCGCAACGCGTCGACCTGTTCGGGCGACGCTGACGAAGCGGTGATCCAGACGTCCGCGAGGTGGGCCTCGGCATCCATTCGCTCCTGCTCAACCTGCATCCCCCGCCACCCGCCCTCGAGCCCGCCGTACACGGCCAGGCACAGCGCGCTCATGACGAACACGGCGACGAACTGCGCCGCCCGGAGTCGCAGATCGCGTAGGAGCTTTCGGCGCAGCAGGGCCGCGACGCTCATGAGACGGGAGGGCGGGAGTCGGCCACGACCCGCCCATCGCGCATCTCGACGATGTGATCGGCGAGGTCGCGGATCGCGGGGTCGTGCGTGACCACCGCCACGATCGCGCGCCCCTCACGTGCGACGTCCGTCAGCAGGGCCATCACCTCGACCCCCGATGCCGAGTCGAGGGCTCCCGTCGGCTCATCGCACAGCAGGACATCGGGCCCCTTCGCCAGCGCCCGCGCGATCGAGACCCGCTGCATCTGACCGCCCGACAGCTGCGGGGGAAAATGGCCAGCACGATCACTCAGCCCGACGCGCTCGAGCAGTTCGATCGACGTCGGCACGTCGGCGCGGTGACGAGAGGGGAGGCGACGCGCCAACTCGACGTTCTCGAGCGCCGTGAGCTGCGGGAGCAGGTTGTAGAACTGGAACACGAACCCGACGCGGTCGCGACGGAACTCCGTGAGCTTTCGCGGGCCCGCGTCCGTGAAGATGGTGCCGTTCAGTTCGGCTTGGCCCGAGTCGGGTGTGTCCATCGCACCGAGCACGTTCAGCAGCGTGCTCTTGCCCGACCCCGATGGTCCGACGATCGCCGCGAGCCCGCCGCTACGCAGGTGTACGGACACGTCGTCGAGAGCCAGGACCCTCGTCGCTCCCGTGCCGTACTCACGCGACAGCGCCGTGGCGCGCAGTCCTGTTCCGGATGCCATCCGCTGCATCCTTCAGTGCTGGTAGATGACGCCGCCGTAGAGCGTGCCCGCCCCTGTCCCGACGAGGAGCAGACGCTCGCCGTCGGCGATCTGCGCGCGATGGAGCGCGACGGGAATGCTCGCCGCGATGGTGTTTCCGAGCTCGGGGAGCGTGACGACGACTTTCTCGGGAGACCACAGCTTCGCCATCAGTTCGATGCCCGCGCGACTGGTCTGATGCGGCACGATCCTGTCGACGCTCGGCGCCCCCTTGTTCAACTTCGGTTCGATACTTTCCAGGAACCGGGGAAGGACCCTCAGCGCACCCCCCCATGAGCTTCATGCCGTCCATGTCGAACTGGTAGTCCGCTGCGCTCCCCTGGACGGATCCGGCCGGTAGGCGCGAGCCACCTCCCCGAATCTCGGCCGACTGGACGCCCTTCGTGTCGAGCAGGAACTGCGACGAGACGACGCCCTGCTGAGGGTTCACCGGTCGACTGACGACGACCGCGCCCGCGGCGTCTCCAATCAGCAATGAGCTTTCGAGTTGATCGAAGTTCAGCCCTCGGCTGCCGCCTTCCATCGCCACCACGAGAACGTTGCGAGCACGGCCCGAACTGACCAGGAATGCCGCTTCGCGCAGTGCGAAGAGAAAAGAGAGACATGTCCCGTGCATCGAGTACGCGTACCCACCCGTCGCCAGACCGAGGGCAGCCGCGATGATCGAGCCGCCATCGGGAATCGGCTGCAGGGGGGTGCCCGAGGCGTTGATGACGACATCGATCTCAGCCACCGAGAGATTTGCGGATTCGAGCGCACGGTGTGCGGCTTCGACGCCGAGGGCGAGCGGGTCCTCTCCGTCGCTCAGCCAGTGACGAGTGACGACGCCCGAACGTCTTATCGCCTCCTCGGTCGTGATTCCGCACAATCGCGCGACCTCCTCGGTGTGGACCACACGCGACGGCAAGGACACGCCCGTCCCGGAAATACGGCATGAAAGCAAGGACATCGGCAGCCCCCCGGTAGTCGATAGCGCCACATGCGTGGCGTTCCACCGACATTGGCGCAGAGCGCGCACGCCCCCTCACGAGCGCAGCCCAGCAGATGGAGGGTGAGCCCCATACCGCTGGGGATCGAAGATGCAGGACCACAACTGGGCATGGGCGGGGAGTACCTCGTGGTCCGCGCTCTCGCACCTCAGATTCCTGCGCGGCAATTTCGCCTGTCGGTTAGCCCAACGCGCCCGCTCGCGAGACACTCGCCCATCCGCTCCGCCTCAACGCGCCCCCTGTCGAGAACCCGGGCCGGCCCAAGATCGGACCGTCGGACCACGTCACGATCGATATCGTGCGGGACGATCAAGCCCCGCCCTACGGCCGCAACGGCAACAGCGCACTCAGGTCGGCGCGGACCCCCGAGGCCACGATGCGGCCGGCGGCGACGGCATCCGTCCAGTGCTCCCGGCCCGTGGCGACGGCGATCCAGGTGGCGGCGTCGGTCTCGACGACGTTGGGCGGGGTGCCGCGCGTGTGTCGGGGGCCCTCGATCACCTGTACGGCACCGAACGGCGGCACCCGCATCTCGACGGAGTTGCCCGGGGCCTTCTCGGCGAGCAGTTGCAGGAGGTAGCGCACGGCGGTCGCCGTCGCAGGACGCGGGGCGTCACCGGCGGCCACCGCCGCGAGGGCGGCCCGACCGTCGCCGGTCTCGATACGACGTGGGGGCATGGCATCCACGGTACTCGCGGGTCACGCGCGCGGGTCGAGTGCCCGCGCCGGGCTGCACGACCGCGACCGCGCGTACCGGCCGCGCAGACTGGACCGCACCGGCCATGCCGCGCGCCACGCGCGCAGAGCCCGCTCGGTAGGCTGGCCGCGTGAGAATTCTGGTCCTCGGTTCGGGCGCGCGCGAGCACGCCATCATCCTCGCCCTGCGCTCCGAAGAGGCATCGCACGCGATCTTCGCCGCTCCCGGTAACGCCGGCATCGCGCGCGACGCTCACCTCGTGGCGCTCGACGCGAACGACCCCGCCGAGGTGCTCACGTTCGCGAAGGACGAGGCGATCGACCTCGTCGTCGTCGGACCCGAGGCGCCGCTGGTCGCCGGAGTCGCCGACGCCCTGCGCGAGCACGGCATCCCGGTCTTCGGTCCGGGCAAGGCGGCCGCGCAGCTCGAGGGATCCAAGACGTTCGCGAAGCGGATCATGGATGCCGCGGGCGTCCCCACCGGACGCGCGGTGCGCGCCGCCGACCTCCCCACCGTCGAAGCAGCTCTGGACGAGTACGGCGCGCCCTACGTCGTCAAGGCCGACGGGCTCGCCGCGGGCAAGGGCGTCATTGTCACGTCCGACCGCGAGGCCGCGATCGCGCACGCCACGACCTACCTCGTCACCGGCGCGGTGCTGGTCGAGGAGTTCCTCTCCGGCCCGGAGGTGTCGCTGTTCTTCCTCAGCGACGGCGACCACGTGCTCCCGTTGAGCCCCGCGCAGGACTTCAAGCGCCTGCGCGACGGCGACGAGGGCCCCAACACCGGCGGCATGGGGGCGTACTCGCCCCTGCCGTGGCTCGACGAACGCTTCGGCAGCGAGACGGAGTTCGTCGACCAGGTCACGCGCGAGATCGCGGAGCCCGTGATCCGGCAGATGGATGCCGAGGGCACCCCGTTCATCGGACTCCTCTACGCCGGCCTCATCCTGACCGAGAACGGCATCAAGGTCATCGAGTTCAACGCCCGGTTCGGCGACCCCGAGACCCAGGTCGTGCTGCCGCGCTTGATCGACCCGCTGTCGGAGCTGCTGCTCGCCGCGGCCTCGGGAACGCTCGAGGACCGCCCGCGCCCCGCCTTCGCCGAAGCCGCCGCCGTAACGGTCGTGCTCGCGAGCGAGGGATACCCCGAGGCGCCGGTCACGGTTCGCCCCTTGACCGGCATCGACGACGCCGACGAGGTCGACGGTGTCCACCTCGCGCACGCCGCGACGGCGGCATCCGACCACGGGTTCACGGCGACCGGGGGGCGCGTGCTCAGCGTCGTCGCCCTGGGCTCGACGTTCCGCGAGGCGCGCGCCGCCGCCTACGAAGGGCTCGAGCGCATCGGCCTCGAGGGTGGCCAGTACCGCACCGACATCGCCGCGAAGGTCGCCGAGGACTGACGTCGGCGCGGGTGGCGCGGCATCCGCCCCACCCGTTCACGGCGTGTCCCGCCATGTGCCGGAGATCGCTCCGAATTCCGCACAGAACGGGACACACCGCGGGGTGCCCGCGCCACGCTCAGTCGAGAACGGTCACCGTCGGTCCGGCATCCACGAGGATCGCCTCGCCGCTCGCCCTGCGCGGCTGCGCGGTCACGAGATCGACCGCGGCCCGCGCAACGTCGTCGACCGGGGTGAGACGCCCGCTCGGCGCGAAGCCGGCCGCGAAGCCCGCCTTGTCGTCGGGCGCACCGCCGGTGAGGCGATCGACCATCGGGGTGTCGATCACCCAGGGGCACAGCGTGAACACGTCGATCCCGGCCTCGGCGAGCAGCGGCGCGGCGCTGCGCCCCGCCGCGACCACGCCCGCCTTCGCCGCGGCGTAGGGCACGGCGATCGGCACCGGCAGCACCGTTCCGACGAACGACGCCGTGTTGACGATGACCCCGCCGCGCCGCATGTGCGTCGAGGCGTGATGCAGCCCCGACAGCACACTCGTGAGGTTCGCGTCGACGACCTCGCGCAGGGCCTCGGGCGTCCAGTTCTCCATCGGTCCGATCGGACCCTCGGTGCCCGCGTTCGAGAACCAGAAGTCGAGCGGGCCCTCGGATGCCGCGACCCGAGCGAGCTCGGCCACGTCGGCGTCGCGCGTGATGTCGGCGGCGACGAAGAGCGCCTCACCGCCCGCGTCCGAGATCGCCTGCACGACGGCCGCGCCGCGCTCGGCGTCGCGGCCCGAGAGGACGACGCGTGCGCCCGCTGCGGCGAGACGGTGGGCGATGGCGGCGCCGATTCCGCTGGTGCCGCCGGTGACGACGGCGGTGCGTCCGGAGAGGTGGGTCATGATCTGTCTCTTTCTGTGGGACGGGGTGGGGGGTGGTTTGTGGAGTGGTGGACGAACCCGGCCGTGGCGCAGCGGACCGTCCGGCGGAGTTGACGCCCGACAGGCCGACTCAGGATGCCGCGAGCCCGGCGAGTCAGCCCGGACTCCGCGCGACGGCGCGTGCGAGAGGGGCCGCGATCGACCCGGGTTCAGCCGCGCGCGGCGAGCATCTGCTCGACGTCGTCGACGAGCCCCGCCGCCCCCGGCGCCACCGCGATCGCCTCGCCGACCGCCCGGGCGCGAGCCGCATAGCTCGGATCCGCGAGGATCCGCTGAACGGCCGAGCGGATGGCATCCGGGGTCGGCCGACCCGTGCGCAGGTTCACGCCCACTCCGGCGTGCTGGACGCGCGCCGAGGTCTCGACCTTGTCTTCGGAATCGCCGGCGATGACGATCGGCACGCCGTGGCGCATCGCGTGGTGGAGCCCGCCGTACCCGCCGTTGGTCACGAGCACGCTCGTGCGGGCGAGCAGTTCGTCGTACGGCAGGTAGCTCGCCGCGAAGGCGTTCGCCGGCAGAGGCGGGAGCGTCTCGACGGCGCGCCCGCCGGTGGTCACGGCGACTTGGACGGGTAGATCCGACAGGGCCGCGAGGGTCGGTTCGATGACCTCGCTGTAGTCGGAGTTGGCGACCGTTCCCTGCGTGACGTGCACGAGTGGGAGGGCCGGGTCGAGGTCGTCGAACCAGGCCGGGGCGGGCGTCGGCCGGGTCGACGCGGTGGGCATCGGACCGTAGAACCGCAGGTGAGCGGGCGCATCGCTGCGCGGATACTCGAACTCCTCGACCGTGAAGTGCGCGAGCAGGTCGCTGCGCGAGAGCACGTCCATGAAGAACGCGCCGTTCAGGGGTGGCGCCCCGACACCGGCGAGGAGGAGGTCCAGCGACCGATGGACCGGCCGCAGCACGGCCTTCGCCGTCACGCCGAGGACCCGATTGCGCAGACGGTTCAGCACCGGCTGACGCAGGGGCGTGATGCCGAGACCGTAAGGCGGAGTATCGCGACTCGAGAATCCCGCGGCGGTGATTCCGCACATGACGGTGAGGGGACGCTCGGAGCGCGGTCGACCGAACAGGGTCTGCACGCCGAGGAAGAGCATGTCGTGCAGCACGACGTCGGCCGGCTCCTCGGCCAGGATCTGCTCGAGGGCGGCGGCCGCGGGGCCTGCGGGGTCGAGGAACGCGCGCTCGACACCGCGGTTGATCGCCGCGAGTCCCCGCTCGCGGACGTCGTCACCCGTTCCGATGTCGTCGAGCGTGTCGGCCTCGGGCGGCAGGGCCAGAAACCGGATGCCGGCGGCCTCGACCATCGACCGGTATCGGGCACCCGTGAGCAGACGCACGTCCCATCCGCGACGCTGGAGTTCGGTGGCGACGACGAGGAGAGGACCGACGTGTCCGACGGCGGGCATGCTGCAGATGAGGGCAGAGGAGGTCATTTCTTCGTTCTTTCCGGACGCCCCCGCCGAGGATCTACGCGAGATTGTCGGCGAGGTGAGTGAGCTGCGCGGTGAGCCACGACCGATACGCGGCGAGGTCCCACCCGCGAGCGACGATGAAGTGCGTCCACGGGTCGGGGCCTGTGATGAGGCCGAGGACATCGGCGGCGATCGCGACCTGATCGACGCGGATTCGCTCGCGCTGGAGGAACCAGCCGGCGGCGATCGCCATGTCGCGGTGACGGCGCATCTCGAGGTCGAGGTAGGCGACGCGCACCTCGGCGTCGCCGTCGGCCGCGGCGAGCATGGCCCGCACGATCGCCGCGGAGCGCTGGTTCGCCTCGATGAGGAAGTCGACGTAGCGAGCGATCGCGGCGTCGGTGTCGGGCTCGCTCATGATCTCGACGAGCGCGGGACGCTCGGTGAGCGAGTGCCGCCCCTCGTCGCCCGCGAAGGTCCGTTCGAAGGCGGCGATGAGCAGAGCGTGCTTGGGACCGTTCAGGTGCACCGTCGGAACCGACACCCCCGCCTCGGCCGCGATCGCCTTGATGGAGGTCGCGACGTAGCCGTCGCGGACGAAGAGCCGGCCCGCCGTGTCGACGATGTTCGCGCGAGTGGCGGCCGCCTCGGCCTGTCGCTTGGGGGACTGATAGCTGCGGGGCACGTCCCACACGCTACTTCGCTGCGGCGGCGCCGGCCCGGGCGATGAGGAGTCCCGCGATGATCTGCGCGCCCGTGGACACGAAGTACATCGCGTTCGTCAGCCACTCGACGGAGCTCGCGTTGATCACGGCACCGAGCGCGAAGCCGATGATCGCCAGCACGAGCATCGCCCACCGCGCGGGGCCGGTGAGCACCCGTGCACGCGCGACGATGATGCCTCCGACGAGCAGCAGCACGCCCTGGACCGCGCTCATGGCGAACAGGAACGCCATCGCTCCGTCGGTGGGCTCGGCCGTCGGCAGGAGGTAGGCCGCGAGCAGGTACATGCTCTGGTTCGCGAGGAAGAAGGCACCGAAGCCCAGCAGGGCGATCTTGCCCACGAGCGACGAGCCGACCGCCCCCTGACCGTCGCCGCGGCCGAGAGCGAGCGGGAACATCGCCGCGACGTGGGCGAGGGTGCTCGCGAGGAACAGCACCCAGAACGCGGCGGCGGGCCCCGGTTCGGAGGATACGTCGGTTCCGATCTCGAGGGCGGTGGCAGCGGTCAGCAGCACACCTCCGGTGAGGATCAGGATGCCGGCAGCTCGGGGCCATGAGGGGCTCGAGGAAGCAGGGGAAGAAGAGCGAACACTGAGGGTGGGAGCGGTCATTGGATGACTCCTTCGATGAGGCGAGGCGAGAAACGCGAGCGGGGTGAGAGTCATCCCGATCCGTTAATTAAATATATCTGCGTATAAGTCAATTACGGAAGCGTTTTGGCCCGAACCTCTCGACGAGTTGTCGGCTGCGCATCGTGGTCGAGGTCCACCGGAGCGACCGGGCCGCGGCCGCGTCGCACCGGGAGCGGCAGGAAGATCAAGCCGATGAGCAGCACGACGAGCGACAACCGCATCGGCAGCGTGTCGACGGCGAGAAGCACCGTCGCCGGCGGGCCCTCGAGGTGATGGCGAACGACGCCGCGCACGTCGGAGACGGCGACAGGTATCGGGTCGGCTTCGGCGTTCGCGTCTCCGCGGAGCGTCAACGAGTCGCCCTCGACGGCGACGATGCGGTGCGTGTAGCGCCCCGATCCCGGCGGCTCGACCGTGACGATCGCGCCCGGCACGAGCTCGTCGGGCTCAGCGCGGCCGACGAAGAGCACGTCACCGAGGTGGAAGGTCGGCACCATGGAGTCGCCGTCGACGCGGACGATCTCCTGCTGCGTGACCGCGCCGTAGGCGAACGGACCGCCGAGAGCGGCGAGCAGGACCGCGACGATGATCCAGCGGACCGGAGAGAGAGCGGCGCGCAGAGTACGGTTCATCGTGCGATCGCCGCGGCCGCGGCAGGCGAGGCCCACCCGAGATAACGGTACGAGACGGTGTACGTCACGGTGCCGGGCAGCGTACAGTTTCGCCCGACAGGGGTCGACGGAGCCGCACAGAAGGAGAAACTCTGCGGCGGAAGTGGGCTCAGCTGCCCCGGGCTCAGCTTGAGCATGCCGAACCCGTCGAAACCCGCTGCCCAGGACGTTCCGTCGGAAGCGACGGCAATCGACTGCAGCTGCGCCGCGCTCACCTGCACGATGCCCGGCGCGGAGGTGGAGGAGGCCCAAGACGTCTGCATAGGCTTTGGCGTGGAGTACGCGGTCCTGATGTCACCGAGACCCAGCTGCCCGACCCCGTTGCCTCCCCAACCCCACACGTCGCCACTCGACGTCACCGCGAGCGACGAGAGGGGCCCCGCGCTCACTTGAGCGATCGACACACCGTCGCCCCACGATCTCGTCACCGGTTGCGGGCGGACGGCCGAGTGCTCTGCACCGTCGCCGTCGCCGAGGAGCCCGTTGTTACCGATCCCCCACGCATAGACCACACCTTCGCGCGTGAGCGCGAGAGAGTGCCCCTGTCCCGCGCTCACCTGTCGGATGAACGGGATAGAACCGCCGCTCGGCCAGGACACGGGCCTGGGCACGCGTGCAACGTGGGCGCTTGCGTCGCCATCTCCCAACCCGCCCCCGGCGCCGTCCCCCCACGCCCACACCGCCCCGTCTTTCGTCAACGCCAGGGAGCGATTGCCGCCCGCGCTCACCTGCCCGACAGGGGCACCTTGCAGTCCGCTCCGCGCGGGAACGGGAACCGCCGAGTTCTGCGCTTCGCCGTTGCCCAGCTGCCCCTCCGTACCCCGCCCCCACGCCCAGACGTCCCCGTCGGTAGTGACAGCCAGGGAATGTTCTGTACCCGCGCTGATCTGCGAGATCCGCGCAGTGGTGCCCCAGGTCTTGGTGACGGGAACGGGCACGACCGAGTCCTGCGCGGTGTCGTTGCCCAGTCGACCGTCGGCTCCAGCCCCCCATGCCCACACCGATCCGTCCGATGCCAGCGCCAGGGAATGCGAGAATCCCGCGCTGACCTGCGTGATGCGCACCGCGGGCCCCCATGAGGGAGTGACGGGAACCGGCGTCTGTGCTCTGCTGCGGGAGCCGTTGCCCAGTCGGCCGTTGTCGCCTGACCCCCATGCCCAGACGGATCCGTCCGATGCCAGGGCGAGGCTGTGGGAGTAGCTCGAGCTGACCTGGGTGAATGTACGCTTGCCGATGAGAACCGGCACGATCTGGTCGGCGACGCTACCGTCACCTGTACGGACTGTCTGATTCCACCCCCACAACCCTCCTGACGACGTCACCAACAGCGACGGGGCCCGTCCGGCACTCACGTACGCGACCGCAGTATCCCCGCTGACCGCAACGAGCGCCGGCACTGATGCTCCCCGCCAGCTGTCGTCGCCGATTCGTCCGCTTGCGCCACCCCAGACCCAGACCTTTCCCGACGAGTCCAGCGCCAGCGAATGCTTGTACCCCGCACTCACCTGCGTCACGGTGTTCGCGCCGAGGGGCACTGAAACAGGGACGTTCGATCTCTTCGTGTTCGTCACCAACTGCCCGAAGTTGCCGTCGCCCCACGCCCAGACCCGCCCCGACGAGTCCACCGCCAGCGAGTGCGCCGCACCCGCGCTCACCTGCGTGATGGTGACGCCCGCGCCCAACGCCACTCGAACCGGCACCAGCGCGTCGTCGGCACCGCCGTTTCCCAAGCGCCCGAGACCGCCGGATCCCCACGCCCACGCCTGGCCCGACGAATCCACCGCCAGCGAATGCGCCGCACCCGCGCTCACCTGCGTGATCGTGATACCGGAGGCCAACTTCACGGGAACCGGCACAAACGCATCCTCGGCACCGCCGTTTCCCAGCCGACCGTTGCCTCCGGTCCCCCAGGCCCATACCTTTCCCTGCGAGTCCAGCGCCAAGGAGTAGTCGCTGCCCGCGCTCACCTGCGTGATCGTCACACCAGCCGGCCACCGGACCGACACCGGCACAGGCACGAGCGAGGAATCCGAACCGCCATTGCCCAGCCTCCCGTCAGCACCGGATCCCCACGCCCACACCGAACCAGCCGAATCGACAGCCAACGAGTGCCATTCCCCCGCGCTCACCTGGGTGATCGTCACACCAGCCGGCCACCGGACCGACACCGGCACAGGCACGAGCGAGGAATCCGAACCGCCATTGCCCAGCCTCCCGTCAGCACCGGATCCCCACGCCCACACCGAACCAGCCGAATCGACAGCCAACGAATGCGATCCCCCCGCGCTCACCATCCCGAACGGCTGCCCGCCCGGGTCGGTGAACGACGTCCCCGACGTCGTGCCCAACGTCTGCGCGGGACGCCCCTCGACCTGCCGCTGCACCGTGTACGTCACACCGTCGGTCACCTTGGCATCCGTCGCCCAGGACTGTGTCGTCGCTGCCGGCCACGACACCGTGTTCCCGGCCCCCGCGGCGGCGACGGTCGGCGAGAGCGCTCCGAGCGTCGCCGCCGACGCCGAGCCGGACACCGAGCGGGAGTCGGTGAACCAGGCCCCTGAACCGCCTACGACGGGAACCAGTAAGAGAGCCACGACTGCCAGAGCGGCGGCGCGACCGAGCGGGGCGGCGAGGTCCGAGCGGCGCGCGGACGAAGGGGCGACGCCGCGACGGAGCGAGCGAGAGAGCGAGAAACGCATGCGGGTTCTTTCAGAGGGAAGGGCGGGCCGCCTGAGCAACCGAGAGGTCACCCGCGGCGGAAAGGGAAGACACGAGCACCGCGCCGCTCATCGCGTGATCGCCGCCGTCGCGACCGGCGAGGACCAGCCGCGGTAATCGTAGGAAACGGAATACGTCGTCGTGCCGGGGAGCGTGCACGAGCGTCCGACCAGGGTGGACGGGGGTGGGCAATTCGCGGCCGCGAAAGCGGATGGCACCGCCACGGGTGTGGCCTGGTCCGCAACGCCTCCGTCGCCCAACTGTCCGGATCCTCCCGCACCCCATGCCCAGGCAGACCCGTCGGATGCCAAGGCCAAGGAATGCGATCCTCCGGCGCTCACCTGGGTGATCGACCGACCCGCGTCGTTCGACCATGCGGGGTTCACTGCCTGGGGAGTCAGCGCCGTTTCCATCTTTCCCGTGCCGAGCCTGCCGTTCGAGCCGTCGCCCCACGCCCAGACGGATCCGTCGGACGCCAGCACCATCGAGTGGACCCGACCCGCAGCCACCTGCGTTGCCCAGACTCGAGGAGAAGCCCTGAACCACGGGGCAGCGACATCGACGCGACCGCGGCCGTATCCCGGAGCCGACCCGTCGCCCAAAGCGACCGGATCCGATCCGCGGGAGGGGCGTCCACCCCACGCCCACACGTCTTTGCCGATCGACAGTTCCAGCACATGCGTCGTGCCTGCGCTGATAGCCTGCGCACCTCTCGGGGCGATCAGCTGCGGCTTGGCCGCGCGCTCCATGCCCTGCATCTGATCCGACCGCGCTACTCCCCATCCCCACAAGTCCCCCACCGAGGACACGACCAATGCGAAGCCCGGGCCGGCGCTAACATCCGACGCCCGATAGCCCGACAGCACCCAGTTCGACGGAAAATCCACCTTCGTCGGCACCGTCTCCGTCGTCGATTCATCGGAAATCGTTCCCCATTGCCACACGGAGCCGTCGGCCGCGATAGCGAGGCACTGACCACCGCCCACCGCGACCTTGGTGATCTTGAGACCGTTTCCGCCCGTCGAGGGAACCCGGACCGGAGTGGCGCTATCCCCTCGGACATCAGGACCCAACTGCCCATCGGAACCGCTGCCCCATGCCCACACCGAGCCGTCGGATGCCAGGGCCAACGACGTCGTGTCCCCTGCGGCGACCTGTGTGATCTTGCGGGTGGGATCGTCTGCCCTCCACGATGCGCGAACCGGCACGGGTAACGAGGACGAGCGGAAGCTCGGATCGCCGTCACCCAAACGCCCGTGGGCTCCATCACCCCAGGCCCATACCGAGCCATCGGACGCCAGCGCCAGAGAATGCGAGACACCCGCGCTGACCTGCGTGAGAGTGCGTGCACCGACCGGCCCAGGGACGGACTGGTCAGTGGTGGACCCGTTCCCGAGCAACCCGTTCCACCCGGGACCCCACGCCCAGACTGACCCGTCCGACGCCACGGCAACCGAGTGGGAAGCGCCCGCGCTCGCCTGGGTGATCCGCTTGCCCCGATCCCACAGGGCATCGACCCGCCGGGGCCCTGAGACATGGTCGCTTTCGTCCCCGTCCCCGAGCACCCCGTTCTCGCCGCTTCCCCACGCCCACACCGACCCGTCCGACGCCACCGCCAATGAGTGCATCGGGGCGGCGCTCACCTGCGTCGCACGCATCCCGGCATCCCACATCGCGTCGAGCCGTACCGGCCCTGAGACATGTTCCGACACGACCCCATCGCCCAAGCGCCCGAAGCGACCTGATCCCCATGCCCACACCGATCCATCCAGCGCGACGGCCGCCGAATGCCAGATGCCCGCGCTGACCTGCGCCACACGCACGCCGGCGTCCCAGAGCGAATCCACACGCAGTGGTTCTGAAGAGTGCCCGCTCGCAACCCCATCGCCCAGAACCCCCCACGCACCGGAACCCCAGGACCAGACGGAGCCATCAGACGCCACAGCCAACGCGTGCAACTCGCCCGCACTCACCTGCACCGCACGCACACCTGCGCCCCACAGTGCGTCGACCCGCACCGGCGCCGAGAAATGCCTGCTGGCATCCCTGTCCCCCAGCACCGCCCCCTCGCCGTCTCCCCACGCCCAGACCGATCCGTCAGATGCCACCGCCAAAGCGAACTGCTCTCCCGCGCTCACCTGCGTCACGCGGACGCCCGCGTCCCACAAGGCGTCCACCCGCACCGGCGCGGAGACGTGCGCGCTCGCGTCCCCGTCACCCAGCACTCCCCCGCCACCGAAGCCCCACGCCCAGACCGACCCATCCGATGCCACCGCGAATGCAGAGGAGGACCCCGCGCTCACCTGCGTCACCTGCACACCCGCGTCCCACAACGCCTCCACCCGCACCGGGGTCTGCGCGGGAGAAGCTGTCCCCTGTCCGTTCCCCAGCTGCCCGGAGGAATCGTCACCCCAGGCCCACACGGACCCGTCCGGAGCGACCCCGAAGGAAGCCGTCCCACCCGCACTGATCGTCCCGAACGGCTGCCCGCCCGGGTCCGTGAACGACGTGTACGACGTGGTCCCCAGCTTCTGGGCGGGACGCCCCTCGACCTGACGCTGCACCGAGTACGTCACACCGCTGGTCACCCCGGCATCCGTCGCCCAGGCCTGCTCCGTCGCCGCCCGCCACGACACCGTGTTCCCGGCATCCGTCGCGACAACGGTCGGTGACAACGCTCCGAGCGTCGCCGCCGAGGCCGAGCCCGACACCGACTGCGAGTCCGTGAACCAAGCCCCCGACCCGCCGACCACCGGGACCATCAGGAGCGCCATGACCGCGAGGGCCACGACGCGCACGGGAGCACGACGGGACGTCGCACGACGGGATGAGCGGAGGAGCAAGCGCATGAAGCTCTTTCGGGGAAGGCGAACGGCGGTGAGGCGGCGTCGATGGACGCGCCTCACC
>NZ_JARHXC010000309.1:0-12833 GCF_029222405.1 Microbacterium sp. Kw_RZR3
TCGCAGCGCTCACGGAGACACCTCGGCGGTCTCTCGAGCAGCAGGGCGCAGCCGTGCGCCGAGGCGCGCGGCGCCCGCGAGCGTCAGTCCGGGTACGTAACAGCGCAACAGGGCCAGGCCGATGGCCGGCAGATGCGTGGCGTCGGGGTAGATCATCCACATCGGCGCGAACTCCGGCTGGAACTTCTTCTTGAAGTTCGCGAGGGAGCGGAACCCGTACGCCGGCTCGAGCAGAGCGCTGAGCTGTTCGAGCACACGGTCGACGGCGGGGAGGTCGGCGGCATCCCCCTCTCGATGGGATGCCAACGGCGAGCCGGACAGACTGAGGACCGAGCACCCCTCGCCCCGGGTCTGCTCCACCACGGCTCCGATGACGAACTCCATGACACCGTTCATCGCGTCGTCGCGGCGGCGCATGACGTCAAGCGCGTAGCCGACGACGCCGTCCGATCCGCGCACGGGCAGCCAGCTCGTCACCGCGACGATGCGCCCCTCACGATCACGCGCGAGCATGAGACGCACCGCCGGATCCGCCGTCTCGTCGAGACCGCCGAGCGTGAAGCCCATCTCCGGGATCGTCTTGTCGGCGACCCACCCTTCGGAGATCTCGCGCAGCTGCGCGCGGTCGAGGAAGGTGAGGTCCATCCAGCGCGTCCACTGAGTCGTCACGCCCTCACGAGCCGCGCGGTTCGTCGCGGTCCGGACGTCCTGTCGCTTCTTCCCCGTCGGCGTCCACGTGCGCGGGTCGAGCAGGGCCTCATCGGCGACGCTCGTGTGCTGCCATCCGAGATCCGCGAGGGCGTCCCGCGTCTCGTCGTCGGCGCTGTAGAACACGGGGGTCCAGCCGTGCTCGCCGCAGAAGTCGACGAACGCGCGTCCGATATCGGGCCGCGCGCGGTCGGCACCGAACGCTCCCCCGAGCGTCACCGCGACGCCACCGGAGACGCGATACGCGAACGCCGCGTCGGCGTCCGGGGCGAACCAGTAGGCATTGCCCGGCCAGGTCGTCATCCACGCGAGCGTTCCGCCGCCCCCGCGCTCGAGCACCGCGCGCGCCCGCACGCGATCACCCGTGGCATGGGCACCGCTCGGACGGACAACGAGGCGGAGGGCGGCCACGAGGCACACGGCCCAGAAGGCCGCCGGCGGGAGGTACCAGATCGCCTGTGCCCACGGCGTCAGCGGAACGAACTGCACCGACTCGACGGGGAGCAGGGTGGGCGGGAGCAACCGCAGCGGCAGCGTCTGCACGAGGAAAGCCGCGTCCGGGCGGGGGCTGAACTGGTCGGCGAATCCCAGCGTCCCCGCGAGCGTGAACGCCAGGGTCGCCGACGCCGCGATCGCGACGGTCAGCATGAAGGACGAACGTGCGCCGGCGACGGACGGCACGGGCGCGGCTCGACGGAACACGAAGAGCGTCAGTGCGACGACGAGAGGAACCGAAGCGCTGACGGCGAGACCGACGAGCGTCTGCCACACCGAGATCGCGTCGGCCGGACGCACGGCGGCCAGGTCGGCGAGCGTGGAAGGCTCCGTGACCACGAAGAGGTATGCCACCCCGGCGAACACCAGCAGGTTCATCGCGATGGCGAGACCGAGAGCGCCGCGGCGTCCGCGCAGGATCCCCCACGATGCGACGAGGAGGATCGCCAGCGGCAGGATGGCGATCCATCCCGCGAGCGGTTGCAGTTCCACATAGTTCTCGGCGGACGGGCACGGCAGGGCGGATGAGCCCACGCACACGAACCCGTCGGCCGATGTCAGGGGGTCCATCGACAGCCACCCGTAGACCGAGAGCAGACCGGCACCGCTCCCCCACACCGTGGCGATGACGGGTCCGATCGCCGTCACCGCGGTGAGGGCCGAGAGAAGGACCCGCGTCTCATGGTGGGAGCTCCGCTGGACGCGGAGCCGCGCGCGCCGACCGCCCGCGAGCATGCCGACCGCGAGCCCGACGGGCAGAGCGACGAGGGCGTACAGGTCGCTCGCCGACGCGGAGTAGAGGAACAGGGTCAGGGCGACGAAGACGCTCGCCAGCCGCACACGGCGGCGCCACAGCGCGCCGGCGAAACAGCTGGAGGCCATGGTCACCGCGAGGAGCGCGGCGATCGGCGGTGCACCCTCGAACGGCGGAGAGTTCAGCGGCAACGCGGGCAGGAACGACGTCTCGACCACGCCGATCGCGAGCCCCAGGACCGAGATGGCGACCCCGCCTCCGATATACGCGAGGAGCACGCGCCGAGCCCCCATCACGCGCTCGGCACCGGCCCCGATGAGCAGAATCGCCGCCACGATGAACGGGAGCAGCCGGAGGTCGTCGACCCGGAACAGAGCGACGAGGACGGCACGGAGGTCGAGCGGGGCGTCGAGGAACGCGGCCGCGCCCAGGGGCGAGAGGCTCACCGTCGTCACGACGGCGGCGAGCGCCAGCGCCGCGAACGGCATCGTGAACCGACGAGCGCGGTGAGAATCCACCACAACGTCGATCGAGGGGTCGGTAAGGGGAGGCGGTGCCGAGGCGACGGTCGAGGGCATGAAACAGTGCTCCGAAGCGGTTCGTCGCACGCGCGGAGCGGCGGCGACACTTCATGCTCTCCGACCGAGGTGAACGAAGGCATCCACCTCAGGGTGTATTCGTCTCCGCTGGTCGGCGGGGCTCGCCTCGCTACACCGGGCGATACACGTCGACGCTGTCGGGGCGCTCCGACGCCGCCGCGACGAGCGCGACGACACCCAATCCGAGGGTCGGGGCGAGAAGCGACAGCACCCCGATCATGTTGGCCGCGACCAGGACGTCCTGCCCCGCCCCGGCACCGAAGAGAATGGCAACGAGCGCGTACTGCAACGCCGCCGCGCCGACGCTCACGCAGAGAGCCCACATCGGCATCAACCGCCAGCGGCGCGGCACGCCACCCAGCCGCGCGATCTGCACCGCGGCGACGAGTCCGGCCGCCAGAGAGACGATGGTCCCACCCCAGGAGACGACGGATGCCGCGACGGCCGCGGGATCGTCCGGCGAACGCACCTCCGGCAGGGCGAGGACCACTCCGTCCGAGACCAGCGGGGTCACCGCGACGATGATGAGCGCCGTCATCCCGAGCGGGCGCCGGACGACGACACTCGCATCGCGGGAAAGACCCACCGCGAAGACGAGCACACCGGAGGCCCAGACGAGGTCGATCACGACTCGCAGGGCGAACGCGCTCAGCATGTACTGCCCCGCGAGGAGCGTCAACACTCCCGCGACTCCGAGCAGGATGCCCCCGATCCGCCACGTCCTCTTTCTCGCGCGCATCTCCTCAGGATATGAGGCCGGGCCGAGAACGACGGATGCCACGGACGCGCGGTCGCATCCGTGGCATCCGGTTCAGTCGCCCTTCACGTTGACGATCTGCCGCAGCGTGTGGCGCACGGTCACCAGGTCGGCGGCATCCGCCATCACCCGGTCGATCGGCTTGTACGCCTGCGGGATCTCGTCGATGAACGCGTCGGTGTCGCGGTACTCGATACCCGCCATCGCCTCACGCAGCTGCTCGTGCGTGAAGGTCTTGCGAGCGGCGGAGCGGGAGTATTCCCGGCCCGCGCCGTGCGGCGACGAGTTGAGAGAGAGGGGGTTGCCCTTCCCCTCGACGACGTACGAGGCGGTGCCCATCGAGCCGGGGATCAGCCCCGGGCGACCGGCATCCGCCATGATCGCGCCCTTGCGCGACACCCACACCTGCTTGCCGAAGTGCCTCTCGGACTCCGTGAAGTTGTGGTGGCAGTTGATCCGCTCGCGCTCCTCGACAGGCGTGTCGAGGAAGCGGCCGAGCTGGTTCGCGACGCGGTCCATCATCTCCTCCCGGTTGAGCAGGGCGAAGTGCTGGGCCCACCGCAGCTCGCGGATGTACCGGGTGAACTCCGGCGTCCCCTCGACCAGGTAGGCCAGGTCGGGGTGCGGAAGCTCGATCCACCACTGCTTCGCCAGGCGCTGCGCGACCTTGATGTGGTGCTGCGCGATGCGGTTGCCGACGCCCCGGGAGCCGGAGTGCAGGAACATCCACACGTCGTCGTTCTCGTCGAGCGAGATCTCGATGAAGTGGTTGCCGCTGCCGAGCGAGCCGAGCTGGTTCCGCCAGTGCCCCGCGTAGGCCGCCGGGTCGAACTCGGCCTTCTCGGCGAGCGCTTCCAACTCGGCGACACGCGGCTCGGCGGTGGCGACGATCTTGCGGTTGTCACGACCGGCCGAGAGCGGGATGGCGCGTTCGATCTGCTGCCGCAGCTCCGCGAGGTCCCGGCCCTCGAGGTCGGAGGCGTGGAACTGCGTCTTGACGGCGATCATGCCGCAGCCGATGTCGACGCCGACGGCCGCGGGCATGATGGCGCCGAGCGTCGGGATGACCGAGCCGACCGTCGCGCCCAGGCCCAGGTGGGCGTCGGGCATGAGGGCGAGGTGGGGGTGGATGAACGGCATGGTCGACGAGGTGCGGGCCTGCTCGATGGTCTTGTCATCGATCAGGCTCGCCCACGACACCAGTCGTTCGGTGAGCTTCTGCATGGATCCTTTCCTTCTTGTGGTGCGCGGATGCGCGGTGAGTGAGCCTCGGATCGGGGCACGCTCCCACTCGCGTGGAAAGAGAAACGCCCCGACCTGACGGTCCGGGGCGTTGTGAAGACGGGTGTCTAGACGACCGGCGCCGGAGGGTACGACGGGAGGAGGAACGGCAGGTACTGCTGCTCCGTGCGGCGATCGCGCTTCGCGGTCATCGTCTCGTCTTTCCTCGGCTCTCCGCGCCGGCTGGCACGGGCTTGCGAACATAACGGATGCCGCGGACTCAGCGCAAGAGTCTCGGCATCCTGGTCACCCCTCGATCGATCGGGTGCAGCCGTCAGGCCTGGGTGGGCTGATCGAAATCCCAGTCGATGGCCCCTTCGCCGTCGGCATCCGAATCGGGCTCCACCATGCGCAGCTGCGTGTGCGGGAAGAAGCGGTGGTCACGGAGTTCCTTGGCCGCGTGCGAGAAGTCGGGTTCCTCGTCATCCCATTCGACCGGCGCGGAGAGAACGTCGTTCCCGACGCCGATGACGAGTTCGGCCTGAGCAACCTTGTTGTCGCTCGTGACGATGGGGATGCTCACCGCCTCGGCCTGCCCCTCTTTCGCCACCGCCGCCGTCAACTCGATGAGTGACGAGGCGACGTCGTCGGTCGTCATAACGGTCTCTCCGGCATATGTCACGCAGCGCATGAATTCACCCTGAGGGGATGACACGCACACGGGGGGGTGGGTTGCCGAGATGGGAACCGTACGGTACGGATCAGTCGCGACGCTGCGTGGAACGGAACATCGCCTGGTCGAGTTCGAACCACACCGCGCGGACCGTCTCGAACTCGCCGAACGGTTCGGGAGGCGGGTCGGCGAGCGAGAGGCGGTAGCCGCGGGGTAGGTCGTCGACGTGCTGTCCGTCGCGCGGGCCGCCGACGAGCACATAGATCACGAGGACTCGACCGCCGCGTCCTCGATGGCGCCGTGCTCGCCGGAGCCGCCCTCGACGGCGACGCCGTCGACGGCGTCGCTCATCCGGCGGAGGAAGGCCACCACCACGGCGGACTCCTCGGGCGTCATGTCGATGACCGCCGCGAGCATGCGCTCGTGCATGTTGCCCAGCGTCTGGCGCACCTCGGCGTCGGCCCGGGGCGTCGAGCGGATGAAGATACTGCGACGATCGCCGGGGTTGGCGACGCGAACGATGTGGCCGGAGCGTTCCAGCCGGTCCAACAGCGCCGTGGTCGAGGCGGTGGAGAGCCCGAGGTAGCGCGTCAGTTCGCCCGGGCGCACCTCTCGTGACGGGTCGCGCAGAAGGTAGCGCAGCACGAGGAGCTCGTTCTCGCCCATCGACATCGAGTCGCGCGTACGGCGGCGCATGGCCACCTCGGCGGCACGATAGACCCGGAGGGCTTCGAGCACCGTCTGGTGCCGCTGCCGACGATCGGAGGGCGCGTCGCCGTACCAGTAGCTCGGCTGGGCGGCGGTCGTGCCATGGTTTGCGAGATCGACATCCGTCATGGCAGACCTCTCCTCAGTTTCGGGAGACTATACCCCAGAATAATAGTTAGGCGAACTAGTTATTAAGCGAGTATGTTCTTAGGAGAGCTAACCGCTGAGAAAGGGGCAACACATGGGCAACCTGTTCTACGCCACGTCGACCGAATCGATCGAGATTCCCGACCGTCTGCTTTCGCACATCAAGGTGGTCGTGACGACCAAGCTCCGTCGCAGCGAGAGCTTCACCCTCAGCTGGACCCACGTCGACGGCACCCCCGGCCGCTCCACCCTCTGGCTGCAGCCCTCGATTCCGCTCCGGTTCGTCTTCGACACGGCCGAACCCGAGACGCTCAACGCGACCGTGCTGAAGAACATGGCCGAGATGGCGAACTCATCGGCCGGGCTCATGGTGGACCTCTCCGCGGAGATCCCGGCGCACGACGCCGAGAAGCGCGTCTCCCCCTCGCGCCCGACCCCCGTCTCCTCGCGACGTTCGTCGCTGACCGCGGCGGCCTGACATGACGATCACGTCCCCACAGGTACCCGCCCCCGCTCGCACGGCGCCCGCTCGCACGGCCCCCGCGCGCACGATGTGGGCGAAGGTCGACACCGGGTTCTGGGTCGCTCACCACGGCGGCGAGTACTTCGGATCCGTCGACCAGGTCGCCGGTGGATACGTCTCGCGCGATGCGCACGGTATTCCGATCGGCCGGTACGACGATCTCGACGCCGCGAAGGCCTCTCTCCGCTCCACCGCGCATCCCGTGAACGCCGCCCGTCGACGCCGCACCGAACGCCTCTCGCTCGCCGCGGCCACCGCCCTGGGCGCGACCGCCCTCGGCTTCGCCCTGACCGCCGGCGCTCTCGCGCCGCTCCTGTGATGACCGTGGACGGGAGCGACCTGCGCCACGCCGACCTGCGCGATACCGATCTGCGCGACGAGGCGGACGACTTCGAAGACGCCGCGGCTGCGGCCTTCACGGCGCGCTACGGGGTCGTGCCTCTCTAGCGGTGTCGACCCCCTGGACACACCCACCGGGGCATGCCAGCGTCGCTCGCGGGCCACCGAAGCGGCCCGCGACGAGAAGGAGAAGACATGACGAACCACGACGGTCGCGCCGACGACGCCCCCGACGAGAACTCCAACGGGGCCGGAAGCGAGTCACCCGATGAAGGCGCTGCCGCGCAGAAGGATGCCGAGGCGGCGGCCACCACGTCGGATTCGCCGGCGGGCGACATCTCGTAGCGGCACTCAGAACGCGTAACGGACGCGGCAGTACGGCAGCCTCTCGGCGATCAGTGCCGTCAGCGCCGCGACGCTCTGCGCCTTGAGGGGGTGCCTATACCGGACGTTGACGGCACCGTTCTGCGATCGCTTCTCTTCTTGCAGCCGCGGCGTCCACAGAAGCTCTTCGCCTCTCGGATGCCAGCCGAGGTTGACCTGGTGCAGGCCCTCGTTGTGCGTGAGGAAAATCACCTCGCACGCGAGCTGCGCCTTAGCGCGCGGGCGCAGGGTGGCATCGATCTCGTCGAGGAGTTCTCGCCAATCGGCGAGCCACGTCGGGGTGAGGATGACCGGCGAGAAGTTCACGTGGACCTCGAACCCCGCGTCGACGAAATCGTTGATCGCGGCGATGCGCTCCGAGATCGGCGACGTGCGGAGGTCGGTGACCTTCGCCGTCGCCGTCGGCATCAGCGAGAAACGGATCCGCGTGCGTCCCGCCGGATCCCACTCGAGGAGGTCGCGGTTGACGAACTTGGTCGCGAAGGACGCCTTCGCCGTGGGCATCATGCGGAACAGATCGCACACGTCGCGGACGTTCTCGCTGATCATCGCGTCGACGGAGCAATCGCCATTCTCGCCGATGTCGTAGACCCACGACTCGGGGTCGCACTGGTTGGGATCCGTCTTCGGGCCGCGGGCAGCGACATGGCGGGCGAGGTGCTTCGTGATCTGCTCGACGTTCGCGAAGACGGTGATCGGGTTGCTGTAACCCTTCCGTCGCGGCACATAGCAGTAGCTGCAGGCCATAGCGCAGCCGTTCGACAGAGATGGAGCGATGAAGTCGGCCGACCGGCCGTTCACCCGGGTGGCCACGCTCTTCTTCACTCCCAGGACGAGCGCCTCGGTCTTGATACGCACCCACCGAGCGACGTTCGTCTCGTCGCCGTGGACCTCGGGGATCTGCCAGTGCGAGGAGATCGGAACGATGTCGGCGTCGGGCCACCGCGCGACGATCTCGCGTCCGCGCTCGAGCTCGAGCGCCGCGTCTTCCGCGTAGATGCGGGTGACGCGCAGCAGGTTCTCTCGAGCGACGGCCATTATCCCGTTCTACTCCGGGGGTCCGACATCGGTGCCCGACGGCATCGGCTGGCAGCGCGGGCACCACCAGGTGCGGCGCTGCTCGGGGTCGCCCGCGACCTCCTCACGCACGTGCACGCGCGTCCCGCAACGCAGACACGGTCGACCCGCGCGGCCCACCACCCAGTGCGACCGTCCCTTGCCCCGGTCTCCCGTCGTCACCTGGTACATCCCCGGGATCGTCGCCGAGATCCGCAGACACCGCGCGGCCAGAGCGACCAGGGCGTCCAGATCCGTCGCCCCGATGGGAGCGAGGGGATGGATGCCACGCAGGAAGGCGAGCTCGTTGACCCACAGGTTGCCGAGGCCGGCGATCCGCGTCTGATCGAGCAGCGCGGCGACGAAAGGCCGAGCGGGCGAGAGCGACAACCGTCGCACCGCTTCGACGGCATCCCAGTCCTCCCGCAGCGGATCGGGACCGAGATACCCCACCGCGTCGACCTCGCGCGCGGTCGGGAGGAGTTCGACCACGGGAAGGTCGAGCCCCCAGAGCTCACGGCCGTCGTCGAGGCGGAGGCGTACGCGGGCCTTCTCCCGCACGGCGGTGGGCAGAGCACGCCCCGCGCGGGTGAGGGTCCAGCTGCCCTGCATCCGCAGGTGCGTGTGCAGGGTGGTGCCGTCGTCGAACCGGGTCAGCAGGTGCTTGCCGTGCGTGTCGTACCCCTGGATCCGTCGGCCCGCGAGCGAGGTGCCGGCGGCAGGGCCCGAACGCAGTTCACCGTCGCGCACGCGCTCCCCCGTCGTGGCCGCGTCGAAGCGCTGCCGCAGGCGATAGACGCTGTCGCCCTCCGGCACGTCTACGCGGCCGAGACGATCTGGTCGTCGCGCGGCGCGAGATCCGGTCGCAACCGCGTGCCGAACTCGTGCCGCAGGGCGCTGAGCGCCGCCTGCCAGCCCGCGAGCCCGTGCACTCCCGGTCCGGGACTCGTCGACGAGGAGCACAGGTACACCCCTCTGATCGGGGTGCGCCAGGGGTCGGGGCTGTAGACGGGGCGCCCGAGCAGCTGAGTGAACGTGGGGGCTCCGGCGGAGATGTCACCACCGGGGAAGTTGGGATTCCACGCCTCGATGTCTTCCGCGGTCCGCGAGGCCGACGCGAGGACGACGTCACGGAACCCGGGCGCGAATCGCTCGATCTGACGGACGATCGCCTCTTCGCGGTCGGCGGTGCTGCCCGACGGCACGTGCGTGTAGGCCCACAGGACGTGCTTTCCCTCCGGGGCGCGGCTGCGGTCGAACAGCGTCGGCTGGGCGGCGAGCACGTACGGCGCGTCGGGGAGACTCCCGCGGACCACCGCGTTCTCGGCCGCCGCGATCTCGGCCCGGGTGCCGCCGATGTGCACCGTACCCGCGCGGGCGATGTCGGCGTTCGCCCACGGCACGGGCTCGCTCAGCGCGAAGTCGACCTTGGCGACGCCGCCGCCGTAGCGGAACCTTTCGAGGGCACGACGGTAGGCCGCCGGCATCCGATCCCCCGCGAGGCGGACGAGCGCACGCGGCGTGGTGTCGAGCAGGACGGCACGGGAGGGTGGGAGCTCGTCGAGCGAGGTGACCTCGACGTCGGCGTGCAGCACGCCGCCGTGCGCGCGGATGTCGGCGATCATCGCGTCGGCGATCGCTTGGCTGCCGCCGATCGGGATGGGCCACCCGCGACCGTGTCCGTAGGTCGCGAGCACAAGACCCGCCCCGCCCGCAGCCAGGCTCGGCTGCGAGAGGATCGTGTGCGCCGAGACGCCCGTGATGAGCGCCGGAGCGACCTCTTCGCGGAACCGCGCGTTCCACCAGGGGCCGCCCTGTTCGAGCGAGCGGACGCCGAAGAAGAACGCCGCGAGAGGGTCTCCGGGAATGCGCAACAGGGCATTGCCGGTGAAGTCGGCCACGCCGCGGAGATGATCGACCAGTGGACGCATCAGGCGCTCGTACGCCGCTCCATCGACGCCGAGGGCGTCGGCTGCCCGCTCGAGGTCGCGGAAGGCGAGGCCGGCACGGCCCCCGTCGAGCGGGTGGGCGTACGACACCTCCGGCACGACGAGCGGCACCCGGCGATCGAGCCCGAACTCTCGGAAGAACCACGACTCCAACGCGAGCGGGTGCACGGCCGAACCGACATCGTGGTGGAAGCCGGGGAGCGTCAGCTCGGCGGTGGAAGCCGCTCCCCCGAAGGTCGCAGAGCGCTCGTACACCGCCACCGACAGTCCCGCGCGGGCGAGGGTCACGGCGGCGGCGAGACCGTTCGGCCCCGAGCCGACGATGATCGCGTCGTAGTTCTCGCTCATCGGTCGATCGGCTCCCGTTCGGCGGTCGACTCGTGACCGCGCGCCGCCGAACCACCGCTCGTCCCGGGCGCACCACCCTCGGCGAGGTAGGCGAGACGGTGAAGCGTCTCGGCGTTGCGCCATCGGGTGATGGCGTCGAAGACGACGTCCGGAAGCAGCGTGGTCGGCCCGGTGACGGGTTCCTCTTGCAGGCGGACGACGCACATGTCGCCGCGCGCCTTGACGTCGACCGCCACACGCGCGATGCCGATCGGGCCCCCGTGCGGCTCGAGCACGGCACGCCGGGGCGGATCCCACACCCGCATGATGGTCGTGTCGTTGACCAGAGCGGGCCAGGATCCGAAGGAGTGATGAAGCGTCGCCCCCTCGGCGGGCCACTCCTCCGCCACGTCGCGCATGCGCGAGGCGCCGACGACCCACAGCGGGTAGAGCCATCCGTTGGAGAGCACGCGGAAGACGTCCTCGGGAGCACAGCGCATCAGACGCACATTGCGGGCCACGGTCGCTCCTCCTCGTCGGTGGGATGTCCGTCCACGCTACGGCCCGGTCACGAGGCTCGTCGCGACGGTTGCGCTCAGGCGGATCGCCCGGTAACCGTCACGCCGCCGCCGGGAGCACGAACCACGCGCGCGTCCCGCCCTCCGGAGACGCGTCGAGGCCGATCGAGCCGTTATGCGCGTCGACGATGCGTTGGCAGGTTGCGAGCCCGATGCCGATTCCCGGCACGTCGGCACCGTGGCCGCGCTGCATGGGCTCGAAGACGCGATCGCGCATCTCGGGGTCGAGCGCCTCGCCGTTGTCATCGACGTTGATCCGCCACCCATCGGGAAGCGTCTCGACCGTGACGCGGATGCGGGGCACCCGCTCGGCCGCGACCGTGAACTTCACCGCGTTGGCGATGAGGTTCTGCAGCAGGACACGCAGCAGGGTGTCGTCGGCGCGGACGAACGTGGACGCGTCCACCGTCACCTCGGCCCCCGCGCTGACGAGGCTTCCGTCGAGGTCCTCCAGCACGGCGTCGACGGTGTCGGCCACGTCGACCTCGGTCACGCGAGGTCGCGTCCCACCCATTCGAGCGAAATCGAGCAGGTCGGTGACCATTGCGGTCATTCGTCCGGCGGCAGCCTCCGCGCGCGCGAGAGACTGCGCCGCCCGGGGCGCCTCCGCCATCTCGGGGCTGTCGGCGGCGAGTTCGATGAAGCCGGTCAGCGCCGTGAGCGGGTTGCGAAGGTCGTGGCTGATCTGGACCGCGAACTGCTCGAGCTGCGCGTTGGACTCCACCAGCTCACGCTGGATACGCCGCAGTTCGAGGACATCGATCACCTGGTGGGCGAGCAGGTCGAGGGCTCGGCTGCTGGCATCCGAAAGCTCTCCGACGACGTCGTCGAACACGCACAGCGTGCCGATCGCGACGCCCGCGGGCGTGATCAGCGGACTGGAGGCGTAGAACCGGACGTGGGCGATCTCGCCGGTGACGAAGGGATTCTGGGCGAAACGCCTGTCGAGCTGGGCGTCGGGGACGACCACGCGTCCCGGAGAGCTGATCACGGCCGCGCACATCGAGTCCTCGCGGGAGCAGACAGCCGCCTGGATGCCGACAGCCGCGATCTGGTGCTGCATCCGGTCGTCGATGATGTTGATCACCGCGGTGGGAACGCCGCACATCGTGGCCGCGAGCTCGACGAGCCCCTGGAGATCGGGCTCCGACGGCTCCCCGATGAGCCGGTACTGCGCGATCGCCTCGCGTCGCGTCACATCATGCGCTGTGGACACGTCGTCCCCTCTTTGTGGTACTCCCCTCCCCCGAGCCTAGTGCGGTTACACCCCCTGCGGCCGGGGTGGAAGGGGGTCGCATCCGCCCCGACTCACGCGAAGAGTGACGACATGAGCACTCCGACCCCCTCCCCTCAGACGCCCACCGAACCCGGCACCCCGACAGCGCCCGAGCCCCTCGCTCCGAACCCCGCAGAGCCCACGGTGCCGCTCCCGCCCGAGACCGCCCCGGCTCCTTCCGGAGTCACGCGATGAGCGGCGGGAAGAGCGACGAGTCAGCCGGCGCTTTCGCCGAGGACGAGGCCGAAGCCGTCGGCACCGCGGAGATGGATGCCGACAACCCGGTCGAGGAAGACATGATCGAGGCCGTGGACCCCGGCGGCAGCCCCGACTGACCTC
>NZ_JARHXC010000030.1:0-13103 GCF_029222405.1 Microbacterium sp. Kw_RZR3
AGCCGGGGGCTGCACCGTGGACGGCGTCGCCCACGCGGTGCACGCGCAGGTCGTTCGTCGAACCGGCGATTCCGGGAGGGGACCCGGAGATGACCACGACCTTGTCACCGACCTTCGCGAGGTCGTTCGACAGCAGGTAGTCGTCGACCTGAAGGAACATCTTGTCGGTGTGCGGGACGTGCTCGACCAGCGTCGAGCGGACACCCCAGGTGAGGGCGAGACGACGACGGATGCCGGGCTCGGGCGTGAACGCGAGCATCGGGATCGTCGAACGCAGACGCGACATGCGGCGCGCGGAGTCGCCCGACTCGGTGAACACGCAGAGGTACTTCGCCTCGACGAAGTCGGCGACCTCGACCGCGGCCAGCGTGATGGCGCCACCCTGGGTGCGAGGCTTGTTGGTCAGCGGCGCGATGCGCTCGAGACCGTGCTCCTCGGTCGAGGCGACGATGCGGGCCATGGTCTCGACGACCACGACCGGGTAGTCGCCGACGCTGGTCTCGCCCGAGAGCATGACCGCGTCCGCGCCGTCGAGGACGGCGTTGGCGACGTCGGAGGTCTCGGCGCGCGTGGGCACCGGGCTGCTGATCATCGACTCGAGCATCTGCGTCGCGACGATGACGGGCTTCGCCATGCGGCGCGCGAGCTCGACGGCGCGCTTCTGCACGATCGGCACGGCCTCCAGCGGCAGCTCGACACCGAGGTCGCCACGGGCGACCATGATGCCGTCGAACGCGTCGATGATCTCTTCGAGGTTGTCGACCGCCTGCGGCTTCTCGATCTTGGCGATGACGGGGACGTAGCGTCCCTCCTCGGCCATGATCTCGTGCACGCGCTCGATGTCTTTGGCATCCCGAACGAACGAGAGAGCGATGAGATCGGCGCCGGCCTTGAGGCCCCAGCGCAGATCGGCCTCGTCCTTCTCGCTCAGCGCGGGGACGTTGACGGCGACGCCGGGCAGGTTGATGCCCTTGTTGTTCGACACCGGGCCGCCGACGACGACCTCGGTGGTCACGACAGTGCCGTCGGTCTCGACGACGCGGACGCGGACCTTGCCGTCGTCGATGAGCAGGAAGTCACCGGGCTTGACGTCCTGGGGCAGGCCCTTGAACGTCGTGCCCACGATCTCCTTCGTGCCGAGGATGTCTTCGATCGTGATCTTGAAGATGTCGCCCGGGGCGAGCTCGTGCGGGCCGTTCTCGAACTTGCCGAGACGGATCTTGGGACCCTGGAGGTCGACGAGGGCCGCAACCGGGCGGCCGGCGTCCTCTGCCGCCTTGCGCACGTTGGCGAAGTTGGCGTCGTGCACGGAGTAGTCTCCGTGGCTCAGGTTGAGGCGGGCGACGTCCACCCCGGCGTCGATGATGGCGCGAACCATCTCATACGACGACGTGGCGGGCCCGAGTGTTGCGACGATCTTGGCGCGTCTCATCCGTTTTCAAGCTCCGTGAGGATTCGGGAAGTGGCCGGATCGGCCCTTGCCAGCTTAGGCGGGCAGCAGGCCGATGGCGACATCGGTCGGGCGCACCGGCGCGGGGAGCACCGTTTCGCCCATGAGGTAGGTGTCGACCTCGGCGGCGGCCGCGCGGCCCTCGGCGATGGCCCACACGATGAGCGACTGCCCACGACCGGCATCGCCGGCGACGAAAACGCCCGGCGTCGACGTGGCGTAGGTCGCGTCGCGCTCGACGTTGCCGCGGTTCGTGAAGCGCGTGCCGAGCTGGTCGCCCAGGTGCTCGCGCTCGGGACCGGTGAAGCCCATCGCGATCAGCACCAGGTCGGCCGGGATCTCGCGCTCGGTGCCGCTCTTGGGCACACGGCGGCCGTCTACGTACTCGGTCTCGGCCACGCGCAGAGCACGCACCTCGCCCGCGGCGTTGCCGAGGAACTCCACCGTCGAGGCGAGGAACGTGCGCTCCCCGCCCTCTTCGTGAGCGGATGCCATCTCGAACAGGTTCGGCATCATCGGCCACGGCTGCTCGGCCGGGCGCTCCGACGGCGGCTGCTTGCCGATCGCGAGGTTCGTCACGCTCAGCGCGCCCTGGCGGTGCGCCGTGCCGATGCAGTCCGCGCCGGTGTCGCCGCCGCCGATGACGACGACGTGCTTGCCCTCGGCCGAGATCTGCTGGGGAACCTGGTCGCCCGCGACCGCCTTGTTGCCCTCGACGAGGTACTCCATGGCGAAGTGGACGCCGTCGAGGTCGCGCCCCGGGATGGGCAGGTCGCGCGGCACCGTCGAGCCCGTGGCGACGACGACCGCGTCGTAACGCGCCCGGAGGTCGCTCCACGAGATGTCCTTGCCGATCTCGACACCCGCGCGGAAGCGCGTGCCCTCGGCCTGCATCTGGCGAAGACGCAGCTCGAGGTGGCGCTTCTCCATCTTGAAGTCCGGGATGCCGTACCGCAGGAGGCCGCCGATCCGGTCGTCGCGCTCGTAGACGGCGACCGTGTGCCCCGCGCGCGTCAGCTGCTGGGCCGCGGCCAGGCCGGCGGGGCCGGAGCCGACCACGGCCACCGTCTTGCCCGTCAGGCGCTCCGGCGGCTCGGGCTCGACCCAGCCGTTGCCGAACGCCTCGTCGATGATCGAGACCTCGACCTGCTTGATCGTGACCGCGGGCTGGTTGATGCCCAGCACGCACGAGCTCTCGCACGGGGCGGGGCAGAGCCGACCCGTGAACTCCGGGAAGTTGTTGGTCGCGTGCAGGCGCTCGATCGCGGCGCGGCCCTCGCCGCGCCACGTGAGGTCGTTCCACTCGGGGATCAGGTTGCCGAGCGGGCACCCCTTGTGGCAGAACGGGATGCCGCAGTCCATGCAGCGACCGGCCTGGCGCTTGATGACGGCCGAATCGCCCGGCTCGTACACCTCTTTCCAGTCCATGATGCGCACGGGTACGGGCCGGCGCTTGGGGAGCTCGCGCTCCGTGACCTTGAGAAAGCCCTTCGGGTCAGCCACCCGTCACCTCCAGAATGCGTGTCCAGACGACGTCGCCGTCGGGGTCGAGCCCCTCGGCCACCGCCTCCTGGCGGGTCTGCAGGACCGCGGCGTAGTCGCGCGGCAGAACCCGGACGAAATTGTGCACCTCGGCCTCGAAGTCGTCGAGCAGACGACGGGCCAACGTGGAATCGGTCTCCGCGACGTGCTTCTCGAGCAGGTCGCGGAGGATCTCGGCATCCCCGGATCCGAGTTCACCGAGAACGAGCTCACCGGATGCCAGGGCCTCGCGGTTCACCAGGTCGGGGTCGAGCCGGTAGACGTACGCCTGACCACCGGACATGCCCGCGCCGAGGTTACGGCCCGTGGCGCCGAGGATCACGGCCAGACCACCGGTCATGTACTCGAGCGCGTGGTCTCCGACGCCCTCGACGACCGCGGTCGCGCCCGAGTTGCGGACGAGGAACCGCTCACCCACGACACCGTTCAGGAACATCTGACCCTGGGTGGCGCCGTAGCCGATGACGTTTCCGGCGATGACGTTCTCGGACGCCGGGAACGTCGAGCCGCGGTGCGGACGCACGACGATCGTGCCCCCCGACAGGCCCTTGCCGACGTAGTCGTTCGAGTCGCCCTCGAGCCGCAGCGTGATGCCGGCGGGCATGAAGGCGCCGAACGACTGCCCGGCCGAGCCGGTCAGACGGACGTCGATCGAGCCTTCGGGCAGTCCGTGCTCGCCGTGCGCCTTGGTGACGTGGTGGCCGAGCATCGTCCCCACCGCGCGAGCGGTGTTGCGGATGGGCAGGTCGATCGTGATCCGACCGCCGCGGGCGATGACGTCCTGAGCGCGCTCGATGAGCTGCACGTCGAAGTGGTCCTCGAGCTCGTGGTCCTGGTTGCGACCGTGGCGACGAGGCTCGTCGTCGGCGAAGCGCGGTCCCTCGAGGATCGGCGCGAGGTTGAGACCGCGCGCCTTCCAGTGCTCGACCGCACCGTTGACGTCGAGGAGCTCCGCGTGGCCGACGATCTCGTCGATCGAGCGGTACCCGAGCGCGGCGAGGTACTCGCGCACCTCCTGGGCGATGAACTCCATGAAGTTGACGATGTACTCGGCCTTGCCCGTGAAGCGGGAGCGCAGGACGGGGTTCTGCGTCGCGACGCCGACCGGGCAGGTGTCGAGGTGGCAGACGCGCATCATGATGCAGCCCGACACCACGAGCGGGGCGGTGGCGAAGCCGAACTCCTCGGCACCGAGCAGCGCGCCGATGATGACGTCGCGGCCCGTCTTCATCTGACCGTCGACCTGCACCACGACGCGGTCGCGCATGCCGTTGAGCATGAGCGTCTGCTGCGTCTCGGCAAGCCCGAGCTCCCAGGGGGTACCCGCGTGCTTGAGCGAGTTCATCGGGCTCGCGCCCGTGCCGCCGTCCTGACCCGAGACCAGGATGACGTCGCTCAGCGCCTTCGCGACACCCGCCGCGACCGCGCCGATGCCCGACTGGCTCACCAGCTTGGTGTGGATGCGTGCCTTCGGGTTCGCGCGCTTCAGGTCGAAGATGAGCTGCTTGAGGTCTTCGATCGAGTAGATGTCGTGGTGCGGAGGGGGCGAGATGAGCCCGACGCCCGCCGTCGCGTGGCGCGTGCGCGCCACCCACGGGTACACCTTGGTCGGCGGCAGCTGACCGCCCTCGCCGGGCTTGGCGCCCTGCGCGAGCTTGATCTGGATGTCATCGGCCTCGGTGAGGTAGAGGCTCGTCACCCCGAAGCGACCGGATGCCACCTGCTTGATGGCACTGCGACGCGTGGGGTCGAGCAGACGGTCGACGTCTTCTCCGCCCTCGCCCGTGTTCGACTTGCCGCCGATCTGGTTCATCGCGACGGCGAGGACCTCGTGCGCCTCTTTCGAGATCGAGCCGTAGCTCATTGCCCCGGTCGAGAAACGCTTGACGATCGCCGACACGGGCTCGACCTCGTCGATCGGCACCGGCGGGCGGACCCCGGTCCGCAGCTCGAAGAGACCGCGGAGGGTCTTGAGCTCGTGCGCCTGGTCGTCGATGAGCTTCGTGTACTCGCGGAAGATGTCGTACCGGCGCTCACGGGTGGCGTGCTGCAGACGGAACACCGTGTCGGGGTTGAACAGGTGCGGAGCACCGTCGCGACGCCACTGGTACTCACCGCCGGTCCACAGGCGCTCGTGCGCCCGGGCCGCGGCGTCCTCGGGGTAGGCGTACTCGTGACGCGCCGCGTTCTCAGCAGCGATGACGTCGAGGCCGACGCCGCCGAGCTTCGACTCGGTGCCGGTGAAGTACGCGTCGACGAACTCGCGCGACAGTCCCACCGCTTCGAACACCTGCGCGCCCGCGTACGACGACACCGTCGAGATGCCCATCTTCGACATGATCTTCAGCACGCCCTTGCCGAGCGCGTAGATCAGGTTCTTGACGGCCTTCTCGGGCGTGATGCCGGTGATGAAGCCCGCGCGAACGAGGTACTCGACGGTCTCCATCGCCAGGTACGGGTTGACCGCCGAGGCGCCGTAGCCGATCAGGGTCGCCACGTGGTGCACTTCGCGCACGTCACCGGCCTCGACCACGAGCCCGACCTTCATGCGGGTCTCTTTGCGGATGAGGTGGTGGTGCACGGCCGCGAGCATGAGCAGCGACGGGATGGGCGCGAGGTCCTTGTTCGAGTCGCGGTCGCTGAGCACGATGAACTCGGCGCCGTCCTCGATGGCCTGGTCGACCTCGGTGCACATCTGCGTGAGCCGCTTCTGCAGCCCCTTGTGCCCCGCCTCGACGCGGTAAAGACCGCGGATGGTCACCGACGATCGACCCGGCAGCGCCGTGTCGATGTGCTGGATCTTCGCGAGCTCGTCGTTGTCGATGACCGGGAAGTCGAGGGTCACCGTGCGGGTGTGCTCGGGCCCCCAGTCGAGGAGGTTGCGCTCGGGACCGAGCCCCAGCGACAGCGAGGTGACGACCTCTTCGCGGATCGAGTCGAGCGGTGGGTTGGTCACCTGCGCGAACTGCTGGGTGAAGTAGTCGAACAGCAGGCGCGGGCGGTCGCTGAGCACGGCGACAGGCGCGTCGCTCCCCATGGCGCCGAGCGGCTCGGCGCCGCCCTGACCCATCGGTGTCAGCAGCAGACGGACTTCTTCTTCGGTGTATCCGAAGGTGCGCTGTCGACGGGTGATGGATGCGATCGGGTGAACGATGTGCTCGCGCTCGGGCAGCTCGCTGAGCTTGACGCGACCCGCGTCCACCCACTCCTGCCAGGGCTCGAGAGCGGCGAGGTTCGCCTTGATCTCTTCGTCTTCGACGATGCGGCGCTCGGCCGTGTCGACGAGGAACATCCGACCGGGCTGCAGGCGGCCGCGGCGCTTGATGCGCTCGGGAGCGAAGTCGAGCACACCGGTCTCGGAGCCGATCACGACGAGCCCGTCGGTGGTCTCGGTCCAGCGCCCCGGGCGCAGGCCGTTGCGGTCGAGCGTGGCGCCGACGAGCGTGCCGTCGGTGAAGATGAGCGCTGCGGGGCCGTCCCACGGCTCCATCTGCATCGAGTGGTAGTCGTAGAAGGCACGGAGATCGGGATCGATCGTCGCCTGCTTCTCGTACGCCTCGGGAACCATCATCATGATGGCGTGCGGGAGGCTGCGACCGGTGAGGGTCAGCAGCTCGAGGACCTCGTCGAAGGAGGCCGAGTCGCTCGCGCCCTCGGTGCAGATGGGCAGGAGAGGCCGCACGTCGCCGATCAGCTCGGACTCGAGCTGCGACTGGCGCGCGCGCATCCAGTTGCGGTTGCCCTTGACGGTGTTGATCTCGCCGTTGTGCGCGAGCATGCGCAAGGGCTGCGCGAGCGGCCACGACGGGAAGGTGTTCGTCGAGTAGCGGGAGTGCACCACCGCGAGCTCGGACGCGAAGCGCTCGTCCTGCAGGTCGGGGTAGAACGGCTCGAGCTGGAGCGTCGTGACCATGCCCTTGTACCCGAGCGTGCGGCTGGACAGCGACACGAAATAGGCGTCGAGCTCGTGACGGGCGCGCTTGCGCAGGCGGTACACGCGACGATCGAGCGCGATGCCCGAGAGAGCGGGCTGGTCGCCCGCGGCCGGCCGCGAGACGAACAGCTGCTCGAAAGCGGGGCGCGCCTCGAAGGCGAGCTTGCCCAGGTTGTCGGGCTCCGTGGGCACCTCGCGCCAGCCGAGCACCTCGAGGTTCTCGTGACGGGCGATCTCTTCGATCCCCGACTTCATCGCGGCGCGCTCGTCGTGCCCGAGGGGAAGGAAGATCATTCCGGCGGCGTACTCCCCCACCGGCGGCAGGTCGAAGTCGACGACCTCGCGCAGGAAGGCATCCGGCATCTGCGTGAGGATGCCCGCGCCGTCGCCGGTGCCGGCGTCGGACCCGATGGCACCGCGGTGCTCGAGGTTGCGCAGAGCGGTCAGGGCCAGGTCGACGATGTCGTGTCCGGCCTCGCCGCGGAGAGTCGCGACCATGGCCAGGCCACAGGCGTCTTTCTCGAACGACGGGTCGTACATTCCCTGTCGGGCCGGGAACGAGCCTCCGACGGTGTCGGAACGCAGGCTGGAAGCCATATCAACCGTCCTCACGTTGATGCTTCGAATGGGACGACGTCGGCCCAGAGTGTTAGTTCGTGGCGGGGCTGCTTGTGGCGCTGGTGCCGACGGTGTCGCTCGTCGCGGGCGGCTCGCTCACGTCGACGAAGTCAGAGGGGTCGGTTGAGTCTACAGCCCCCGGAGCCTTGGATTCGCGCCCGGGTACGTAGGGCGAGGGTTCGAGGCCGTGGTGGCGGCGCGACTGGACGATGAAGATCACCAGACCGAGCACCACACCGAAGATCGCCGCCCACACGTTCGTGCGCAGACCGAGGATGATGTCGCTGGGGTCGACGCGGATCGACTCCCAGACGATGCGGCCCGCGCTGTACCACATGAGGTAGATCGCGAACTGCTTGCCCCACTGCAGGGTGAAGCGCTTGCCGACGTACAGGATGACGGCCGCGCCGAGGAGGTTCCAGATGACCTCGTACAGGAACGTGGGGTGGAACAGCGTGCCGGCCGGCAGGCCGACGGGGATCGCCGGGTTGCCCGGGGCGATCTCGAGGCCCCACGGGAGGTCGGTGGGCTGACCGAAGAGCTCCTGGTTGAACCAGTTGCCGAAGCGGCCCATCGCCTGCGCGATGATGAGGCCCGGGGCGAGGGCGTCGGCGAACGTCCAGAAGCGGATACCGCTCCACTTGCACCCGAGGATCGCGCCGATGGCGCCGCCGATGAGCGCGCCGTAGATGGCGATCCCGCCCTCCCAGATGGCCCAGACGGAGCCGGGCTGGGTGATGTTCCACGGGTTGGAGCCGGGGCCGAAGTAGAAGCCGGCGTGCGTGGCGACGTGGTAGATACGCGCGACGATGATGGCGAGCGGCACCGCCAGGAGGCAGATGTCGATGACGACCCACTTCTCCGCGCCGCGCCGCGTCAGCCGTGCGTTCGTGAGAAGCAGGGCGACGATGATGCCCGCGACGATGCACAGGGCATAGAAGTGGATGCGGAACGGACCGAGATCGACGTAGGAGATCGTCGGGCTCGGAATGCTGGCGAGCACGCCGGAGGCGGCGCTCGAGAGGGCGAACGTCATGCGAAAGAGTCTAGGCGCGCCGCGCGGTGCCCGCGGACAGCTCGCGTGCGAGGGTGGACAGACCCTCGACACCGCCGTCACGGAGCGCCTTCACCAGGGCGGTTCCGACGATCGCGCCGTCGGCGTACTCGACCACCCCGGCCACCTGAGCGGCATTGGAGATGCCGATACCGACACACGCGTGATCGGCGCCGTGCGCCCGCAGTCGTTCGACGAGTCGTCGGGCGGCGGCATCCAGTTCGGCCCGCTCCCCGGTGATCCCCATCGTCGAAACGGTGTAGACGAAACCCGTCGACGCCTCGACGATCATGCGGAGGCGTTCGTCGGTCGAGGTGGGGGCGGCGAGGAACACCCGGTCGAGGCCGGTTCGCTCGCTCGTGGCGATCCACGCGGCGGCGGCGTCGGGCGTGATGTCGGGGGTGATGAGCCCCGCTCCCCCGGCGGCGACGAGCTCGTCGGCGTAGCGGTCGACGCCGTACTGCTCGACGAGGTTCCAGTACGTCATGACCAGGATCGGGACATCGGTGCGTGCCGTGACCTCGCGGATGATCGTGAAGAGATCGCGCATGCGGAAGCCGTTGGCGAGGGCCGTCTGGGTCGCCTCCTGGATCACCAGACCGTCCATGACCGGGTCACTGTACGGAGGGCCGAGTTCGATGACGTCGGCGCCGGCCTCGGCCAGGGCGACGATGGCCTCGATGCTCGTGGCGACGTCGGGGAAGCCGGCGGGCAGATAGGCGACGAACGCGCCGCGACCGTCGGTGTGGGCGGCTTCGATCGCCGCGGACACGCGCGAGGTCACAGCTCCACCCCTGCGCCACTCGCGGCATCCGGGGCCGGCGTCACATCGATCGGTGAACCGGCGGCGGATGCCACGGTCTCGGCGCCGGCGGTCTGCGCCGGGCGACCCTCGGGCGGAGGTGCGTGCTCGGCATCGTAGAGGTCGAAGTAGCGCGCGGCGGTGTCCATGTCTTTGTCGCCTCGACCGGAGAGGTTCACCGCGATGACGGCATCCGGACCCAGTTCGCGACCGACGCGCAGGGCTCCGGCCAGGGCGTGGGCCGACTCGATCGCGGGGATGATGCCCTCGGTGCGCGAGAGCAGACGCAGGGCTTGCATGGCCTCGTCGTCGGTCGCGGGGATGTAGTGCGCGCGGCCGATGTCTGCCAGCCAGGCGTGTTCGGGACCCACGCCGGGGTAGTCGAGGCCCGCCGAGATCGAGTGCGACTCGGTGGTCTGGCCGTCTTCATCCTGCAGCACGTACGTGCGGGCGCCGTGCAGGACGCCGGGACGACCCCGCTCGATGGATGCCGCGTGCTTGGGGGTGTCGACACCGTCGCCGGCTGCCTCGACGCCGTACAGCGCGACGCCCTCGTCGTCGAGGAACGCGTCGAACATGCCGATCGCGTTGGATCCGCCGCCGACGCAGGCGAAGACGGCGTCGGGGAGACGTCCGATGCGCTCGAGGAACTCGGCGCGGGTCTCTTCGCCGATGATCTTCTGGAAGTCGCGGACCATCGCCGGGAAGGGGTGGGGTCCCGCGGCGGTGCCGAAGATGTAGTTGGTCGTCTCAACCGAGGCGACCCAATCGCGGTAGGCCTCGTTGATCGCGTCTTTCAGCGTGCGCGAGCCGGTCGTGACGGGCACGACCTCGGCGCCGAGCAGACGCATGCGCGCGACGTTGAGAGCCTGCCGCTCGGTGTCGACCTCGCCCATGTAGACGACGCAGTCGAGACCGAAGAGGGCGGCGGCCGTCGCGGTGGCGACGCCGTGCTGGCCGGCACCCGTCTCGGCGATCACGCGCGTCTTGCCCAGGCGCTTGGTGAGCAGCGCCTGTCCGAGCACGTTGTTGATCTTGTGCGAGCCGGTGTGGTTCAGGTCTTCGCGCTTGAGGAAGACGCGCGCGCCACCCGCGTGCTCGGCGAAGCGGGGCACTTCGGTGAGGGCCGACGGGCGCCCGGCGTAATCGTGCAGCAGGGCCCGCAGTTCGGCGTGGAACTCGGGGTCGGCCATCGCCGATTCGTAGACCGCGGTCAGCTCGTCGATCGCGGCGATGAGCGACTCGGGCATGTACCGGCCGCCGAAGTCACCGAAGAACGGCCCCTTCTGGTCGCGCAGGCTGGTGGTCATGACGTCTCCTGGAGGAACGCGCGGAGCGTGGCGACGGGGTCGCCCGTGACGAGGGCTTCGCCCACGAGCACGACATCGGCGCCCGCGGCGCGGTAGTGGGCCACGTCGGCGGGTGCGAGCACCGCCGACTCGGCGATCTTGACGGCGTCGGCCGGGAAGCGGTCGGCGAGGGAGCCGAACAGATCGCGATCGAGCTCGAAGGTCGACAGGTTGCGGGCGTTGACGCCGATGAGCTTCGCGCCCAGGTCGACGGCGCGGTCGAGCTCTTCCGCCGAGTGCGTCTCGACGAGCGCCGTCATGCCGAGATCGGTCACGAGGCCGTAGAGCTCGGTGAGCGTCTTCTGGTCGAGAGCGGCGACGATCAGGAGTGCGAGGTCCGCGCCCGAGGCACGGGCTTCCAGCACCTGGTACGGCGTGGCGATGAAGTCCTTGCGCAGCACGGGGACGCTGACAGCCGCCCGGACGGCCTCGAGGTCGGCGAGGCTGCCCTTGAACTTGCGTCCCTCGGTGAGCACGGAGATCGCGGACGCGCCGCCCTCTTCGTACAGGCGTGCCTGACGAGCGGGGTCGGGGATCGACGCGAGGTCGCCTCGCGACGGGCTCGCGCGCTTGACCTCGGCGATGATCTTGACCCGGTCGGCGGGCGCGAGCATCGCCAGAGCGTCTCGCGCGGGGGTCTGCGCGAGAGCGTCGCGCTCGACCTCGGCGAGGGAACGCGTCTCGGCGCGCTTCTCTGCGTCTTCTACCGCCCCGGCCGTGAGATCGGCCAGCACGGTCAGTGGGCCTTCGGGCTGGTCTTCGAGCCGTTCGCGCCGTATCCGGCCTTGCCCATGGCCCATCCGACGATCGCGCCGACGACGAGCAGACCCACCGAGGCCCACACGAGCACGGGCATGTCGAGCCAGAAGAACAGCGTTCCGAGCGTGAACGCGAGCAGCATGATGATCACGGCCGTCCAGGCTGCGGGCGAGTGTCCGTGGCCGGGATCACCGATGGGGTTGCTCATGGGGCTCCTTACAGTCGCGCGCGGGCGCAGGGGAAAGCGTCAGGCCAGTCTATCGAACGAGAGGGTGCGGGCCGGCGTGGGCGGCTCGACAATAGGGCTGTCCTGGATCAGAACGCACTTTCGGCGACGCTCTGACCAAATGGACGGAGCGTCGAGGGCCCGTAGCCGCCATGAATGCCAGCCATCTGGGCGAACTGAGAGCGAACTTCGTTGGGGTAGTCCCACAACCACGGGCTTCGTGAACCCCCCGCAACGTAGGGCGCGCAAAGGAGATCACCGTCGGTGCAGTAGGCGTACGTGCGACTCGACAACTCCGATGGGTACGAGCGGGCATCCTGCATCGGATAGTCCCCGTAGAACGCCTCGTCCCAGAGGTTCCTTGCGGCGGAGAACTCGAACAGTGACGCTACGAGACCACGCTTGCCGCTACCAGTGCCGTCGATCATGTAGGTGCCAGGTTGTTGCAGCGGGTCTGACAGCAGGACGACGGCGGCCACGTCGTCGAGCGGCTCTCCATCGAGCACTGCCTCAGAGAGCATGATGTGTGCGGCCATCGCTCCCTGCGAGTAACCCGAGATGATGAACTTGCTCTGCTCGTCGCTGCACTCCTCGCGCATCGCATCGTACGTCTCGCGAAGGGCGTCGGTACCGCTCCGAATGCTAGACATGTATTCCAACAACTTCGCGGGCTTGGGCTTGAGGAGGTTGAATGCCTCGCCCAGAAGACTGACGTCGGATGCCGGGTAGACGATGGGGACGATCAGTGTGCTGTTCTTGTACTCGTCACTGAGGTGGTTCAACAGGCCGCTATCGGCGTCGCCGACGAGCCACTCCTCTCCGCTACGTGTCTCTTGACCGGTCAAGACTTGCTGCATCTTCGCTCCCACACCTCGTTGTGCGTAGGTGGATTCAACAGTCGTCTGGAATGTTTGGACATCGTAGAGGTCGGGGTCCGACGCCACGTTCCACGGACCCTTCGGGACTTCACCGGATCCGCGCGCCACCAGGACGATGAGGTCAGCACATGTGCTCGGCGCAGCGGCCACTGGAACTACGGGTGGTGTCGGCGGTGCGACGTACCCGACCCACGGGACGACGTCGACGTTGCCCTCGATGGGAACGGACTTCCCGAACGGCTCAGGCCCGTCGTCGGTTCCCCAAGAGACGTTTCGTGCGATCACCCGTCCGCCGTCGGTCGCTTCCACACCCGCTTCGCACCCCTGGATACTGCCAGTGATCGATACGGTCCCGGACTGCGCTGAGATGCACTGATACGCCTTCTCGAGACGTGACGAAGAGAGATCGACCGTGCCCGTCGACAAGATCGCGGTCGAGGCGTAGGTCACTGTCAGATTCGAGCCAGACAGCACACCGCCGTCCCCGATGG
>NZ_JARHXC010000310.1:0-6387 GCF_029222405.1 Microbacterium sp. Kw_RZR3
TCGCGCAGGCGGCCATGACCCGCTCGTCCGTCGCGGTCGCCGCCGGGGACGGCGCCGAGGCGCTGAGATCAGTGGAGCGCATCGCTCTCGAGCCGGGATTCCCGGATCAGGTCGTCGCGTGGCGCGACGCGCAACGCGCGCAGGCGCTGCTGCTGCTCGGCCGGCACGACGAGGCCCGCGACGCGCTCCGCTCAGCGCTCGATTGCGCGGCCCGGTCACGGGACTTCCCGATCGTCGCGACGGTCCTGCTCGCGATCGCCGGGTGGAACGCCGCGACCGGGCGTCGCTCCCGCGCCGAAGAAGCCCTCGCCCGCGCCGCCGCCGTGCGCGGTGCCGCCGATGTCCGCGACCCCTTCTTCCTGTGGACGCGAGCACGCCTGGCCGAACTGCCCGAGGCTCCCACGACGGAGGGCCCCGGCATCCGGACGCCCCTGTCGGACGTGGATGCCGAGGCCCTCGCGGCCCTGCTCGACTGAAGCCCGGTCGGCTAGGCCTTGCGCATGTAGGCGCGCACCGTGAGCGGGGCGAACACCGCCACGATCACCGCCGCACCGACGAGCGAGATGAGTGCGTCGGAGCCGACCGTGCCGCTGTTGACCAGGTCGCGGACCGCGGTCACGAGGTGCGACACGGGGTTGACGTTGACGAACCACTGCAGCCACGAGGGCATCGTGTCCGCGGGGACGAACGCGTTGGACAGGAACGTCAGGGGGAACAGGATGATCATCGAGATGCCCTGCACGCTCGATGCGCTGCGGGCGATGACCCCGAAGAACGCGAAGATCCAGCTGATCGCCCACGAGCACGCGATGACGAGCAGTCCCGCCGCGACGACGGCCCACAGGCCCCCCTCGGGACGGAAGCCCATGACGAAGCCCATCGCGAACGTCAGCGTCGTCGCGATCGCGTAGCGGACCGTGTCGGCCAGCAGCGCCCCCGACAGCGGCGCGATGCGCGCGATCGGGAGGGAGCGGAATCGATCGAACACGCCCTTGTCCATGTCTTCGCGCAGCTGCGTCCCGGTCACGACCGAGGTCGTGATGACCGTCTGCACGAGGATGCCGGGGATGATGATCGGCAGGTAGTTCTGCACATCGCCCGCGATCGCGCCGCCGAAGATGTACGTGAACATCAGGGTGAACAGGATCGGCTGCAGCGTCACGTCGATGAGCTGCTCGGGCGTCCGCCGGATCTTCAACAGACCGCGGCCCGCCATGGTGAGGGTGTTCTGGACGGTCTGCGCGAGGCTCGCGGTGCGCGGCAGGTCGCGTTCGAGGGTGAGGGCGCTCATGAGCGGACTCCTTCCAGGGCGTCGGCGTTCTCGTGCGCCGGGCGGTCGTCGGTGGGCACACCGGTGCCGGTGAGGGTGAGGAAGACCTCGTCGAGGGTCGGCTGCTGCACGCTGAACTCGCTCAGGTGCACACCCTCCTCTCGGAAGGCCACCAGCAGGTCGGTGACCTGATCGGGGTCGGACATCGGCACCGTGAGGCGCGCCGCCTCCGGAGAGACGATGGCCGTGGCATCCAGGACCCGTCCGACCGTGGCCCGGGCGGTCTCGAGGTCGGAACCCGGCTGCAGGCGGAGCACGAGCGACGCCTGCCCGACCGAGGCCTTGAGCTCGAGCGCCGTGCCCTCGGCGACGACGCGTCCGCGGTCGATCACCGCGATCCGGTCGGCGAGCTGGTCGGCCTCGTCGAGGTACTGCGTGGTGAGCACGACGGTGGATCCGGATGCCACGAGCCGGCGGATCGTGTCCCACATCTGTCCGCGGGTGCGGGGATCCAGGCCCGTGGTCGGTTCGTCGAGGAAGATGAGCGGCGGCTGGGCGATGAGGGATGCCGCGAGGTCGAGCCGGCGACGCATACCGCCGGAGAACTTCGCGAGGGGGCGGGATGCCGCCTCGGTGAGGCCGAACTCCTCGAGCAGCTCCGCGGCCTTGCGCCGGGCGTCGGCGCGGGAGAGGCCGAGGAGACGCCCGAAGATCATGAGGTTCTCGGTGGCCGAGAGCTTCTCGTCGACCGAGGCGAACTGCCCGGTGAGGCCGATGAGCTGGCGCACGACGTGCGGTTCGCGGGCGACGTCGTGGCCGAAGATCTCGGCGCGGCCGCCGTCGGGGCGCAGCAGCGTCGTGAGCATGCTGATGGTGGTGGTCTTGCCGGCGCCGTTGGGGCCGAGCACGCCGTAGACCGTGCCGGCTTCGACGACGAGATCGACGCCGTCGACGGCCCGGTTGGAGCCGAACGTCTTGACGAGCCCTTCGGCTCGGACCGCGGGAGAGCGGGTGGATGAAGTGGTCATGACGACAGGATGCGCCGGGCGCGCTGTCGCGCTCCTGTCACGGGGGCGGGGGCGCTGACACGGCGCTGTCAGGGGCGCTCGCGGGCGTCTGTCGGCGTCGGGCGGCACGGCCCGCGGTCTCGCCCGGGGCGGGGCGGCTGAAATGCCCTCGGCCCTTACGACGCGGGCGGACGCAGCTGCGTGAGCTTCACCTCGTGCACGGTCCAGACCGCGACCGAGAGGAAGGGCAGCACGGCGATGAGCGGGAAGAACCCCGTCAACGCGACGACGAGGTAGCCCACCGCGATCACCGCGACGGTGACGACCGACACGACCTCGATCGCCCGCTGGCGCGCGAACAGCCACATCGCCCGCACCACCGCGCGATCGCGCAGGGGATTCAGGGTCCCGACGCCGATCACGACGGTGCAGACCAGCCCCACTGCCGCCCCGAGGCGGGAGCCTGTCGACGCGCCGAGCGCCTGCGCGAACATCGCGAAGGTGAAGAACGGCACGAGCGCCGTCACGATCGTGATGAGACCGATCAGCTGGCGCACCATCAGAGCCGTGGCCACCTGCGCGAGATACGGCGGAGTGCGTGCGAGCGGGTTCTCACTCAGCACCCGACGCGCCGTCCGGATCGCCGCGGCACGCTGCCCGTTGACGACCTGCGCGGCGGCGAGCATCTGCCCGACCCGCGGATCGGTCGGATTGATTCGGGCCGCTTCCTCGGCGAGGCGCAGCGCCTCCGCGCGTCGCGGAGCCTGGACGACGGCGATCGACGAGGCCGTGATGAGGGCGTCGGTCCGCTCATCGTCGGATGCGGCGTTCGCGAGCGCCGCTTCCGCCTCGACCCGTGCGGGTTCGAAGAGCCGACGCTCGCGCAGGATCCTCGCGAGAACGATGCGGAACTCGCTGCGAGCGGGATCGAGTCGGACGGCCTCACTGGCCCATCCCGTCGCCTCGACGGGGTCGCGGGTCATGGTGATGCGGGCGAGCAGGGCGGCGGCATCCGGTCTCAGCTCCGCGTGCGCGAACGCGAGACGCGCGTCGCGCTCGGCGAGGTCGAGCGCACCCGTCTGGAGGCGGGCATAGGCCATCAGCGCCAGGGCCGGGCCGTGGTCGGGCTGCTCCGCGAGCACGCGCTCGAGCACCCGTTGCGCCCTCTCCGGTTCATCGAGGAGGAGATACCGCCGCGCCTCGACGATCGGGTCGGATGCCATGTCAGAGGCGGTGGCGCTTGAGGTAGGCCCGCAGCTGACCGAACGTGCCGTCGTCGACCCCGTATTCGAGCACGGGCTTGATCTGCTCGAACCATTCGCGCGTGGAGGGCACGACCCGCGCCGCCGCCCTCTCGAGATCGGCGGTGCCGATCATGCGCGGGACCCCGGATGCCACCGACTCGGTGAATGCGGCCTCGATCGCCTGGTGGACGATATAGGCGATGTCGGCACCCGAGAACTCGGCGGTGCGTCGCGCCACCTCGCGCGCGTCGACCGCGGCGACGGGCTTGTCCCGCAGGGTGTTCTCGATGATCGCGACGCGCGCGGGCTCGTCGGGCGGAAGCACGAGTACCGTGCGATCGAGGCGTCCCGGACGCCGGAGCGCCGGGTCGACATCCCACGGGCGGTTGGTGGCGGCGAGGATGTAGATCCCGTCGTTGTCGGCATCCACCCCGTCGAACTCTTCGAGCAACTGGCTGGCGAACATCCGCAGGTACTGGGACGACGACCCGCCGGACGTCCGTCGCCCGCCGATCGCGTCGAACTCGTCGATGAAGACCACGCACGGCCGTGCCTTGCGCGCCGCCTCGAAGAGGGAGTGGATCGCCTGCTCGGTCTCGCCGAAGTGCGGGCGCACGAGGTCGGCGAGGGTCGCGTGCACGAAGTTCGCCTCGAGCTCGCCCGCGATCGCCCGCGCGATGAACGTCTTGCCGCAGCCCGGCGGGCCGTACATCAAGAGGCTTCCGCGCGCGGCCTTGCCGAACATGCGCGCCATCTCGGGGTTGCGCATCGGAAGGAGGAAGGCGCCGTTGAGGTGCTGCTTGACCTCGTCGAGCCCCGCGACGTCGGCGAGGGTCACGGCCGGCCGTTCGACGTCCCACACCGGCTTCTCGACCTCATCGGCCGAGACCCGGAGCAGGGGCGGGTCGCTCGCGGTGGTGTCGGCCGGGGCGGGCGGTGGGGGTGACGCGCGCGGAGGGACCGCCGCGGCCGAAGGCGGCGTTTCCGGGGCGGGTGGCACGAAGGGCGGTGCCGGGCTGGCGGGGCCGGCCGGAGCCGGGGGCACCGCGGCCTCGTCGGTCGCTGAAGCCGCGGAGGTGGCATCCGGAGTCTGGCCCGCGCGCAGACGCGCCGCCATCAACCGCGCCCGCAGCACGTTCACGGTGGCCGTGTTCGCGCCCTGCTCGGCGACACGATCGATCTGCGCGGCCGCCTCGTCGAGGTGGTCCTGCAGCAGCAGCTCGATGAGATCGACGCGCAGACCGATGTTTCCGGGGTCGGCCTCGACGGCCGCCCGGATGATCTCGACGAAGTCCTCGGAGCCCGTCATAACCGGCTCAGGCTCCGCGCAGCCGTTCGGCGAGGTAGCCGTGGAGCGCGTCGAGGCCGATGCGCTCCTGGCCCATCGTGTCGCGGTCGCGCACGGTCACGGCGTTGTCGTCGAGCGAGTCGAAGTCGACGGTGACGCAGTACGGGGTGCCGATCTCGTCCTGACGGCGATAGCGACGGCCGATGGCACCGGCGTCGTCGAAGTCGATGTTCCACCCGGCCGCGCGCAGCGTGTCGGCGACCTCGCGGGCCAGCGGCGACAGACGCTCGTTGCGCGAGAGCGGCAGGACTGCGACCTTGACGGGCGCGAGACGCGGGTCGAGCTTCAGCACCGTGCGGGTGTCGGTGCCGCCCTTGGCGTTGGGCACCTCTTCTTCGCGGTAGGCATCGACGAGGAACGCCATCATCGCGCGGGTGAGGCCGAACGAGGGCTCGATCACGTAGGGCGTGTACTTCTCGCCCGACGCCTGGTCGAAGAAGGTGAGCGACTGGCCCGACGCCTCGGAGTGGCTCTTGAGGTCGTAGTCGGTGCGGTTGGCGACGCCCATGAGCTCGCCCCACTCCTTGCCCGGGAAGCCGAAGCGGTACTCGACGTCGATCGTGCCGGCGGAGTAGTGCGCGCGGTCGTCCTCGGGCACGTCGAAGCGCTTCATGTTCTCGGGGTTGATCCCGAGGTCGATGAACCAGTTCCAGCAGGCCTCGACCCAGTGCTCGAACCACTCATTCGCCTCGGCGGGGGGCGTGAAGTACTCGATCTCCATCTGCTCGAACTCGCGCGTGCGGAAGATGAAGTTTCCGGGCGTGATCTCGTTGCGGAACGCCTTGCCGACCTGGCCGACGCCGAACGGGGGCTTGCGGCGGGATGCCGTGAGCACGTTCGAGAAGTTCACGAAGATGCCCTGCGCGGTCTCGGGGCGAAGGAAATACAAGCCCGACTCGTCGTCGACGACACCGAGGTAGGTCTTGACCAGGCCCGAGAACGACTTCGGCTCGGTGTACTGGCCCTTCGTGCCGCAGTTGGGGCACGGGACGTCGGCGAGGCCGTTCTCGGCCTTGCGGCCCTTGCGGGCCTCGAAGTCCTCGATGAGGTTGTCGGCGCGGAAGCGCTTGTGGCAGTGCAAACACTCGACCAGCGGGTCGGTGAAGGTCGCGACGTGACCCGAGGCCTCCCACACCCGCTTGGGGAGGATGATGCTCGAGTCGAGGCCCACCATGTCGCCGCGCCCACGGACGAACGTCTGCCACCACTGGCGACGGATGTTCTCTTTCAACTCGGTACCGAGGGGGCCGTAGTCCCATGCCGAGCGCGAACCGCCGTAGATCTCACCGGCCTGGAACACGAACCCGCGATGGCGGGCGAGGGCGATGACCTTGTCGAGGCGGGACTGTTCGGCCACGGTGGCTCCAATGGTCGGGAAAGCTGTGGGATGCCGCGGATGACGCGGACCCCCAGTTTACCGAAGCGGCCCGTCGCCGCCGGGTCCGTGCGCCGGGTCCGTGCGCCGGGTCCGCGCCGGGTCCGTGCGCCGGCTCAGCGTGTGAGGCGTTCGCGTCGCAC
>NZ_JARHXC010000311.1:0-1244 GCF_029222405.1 Microbacterium sp. Kw_RZR3
TCGGGATGCTCGTGGCGCTCCGCGCTGAGCGCGCCCGCCAGGGCATCCGCGGCGTCGCCCCACCGGGAAACGGTTACGCGGTCGAGGTCCTGCCAGCGCGCAGCCGTGAGCAACTCGGCCGCGAGTCGCTCGGTGGCATCCGGGGGCGCGCCGTGCTCCCACCACGCCGACTGCACGCGGAGGGCGCTGGACGCGCGGTCGGCCTTGAGGTCCACGCGACCCACGACGTCGTCGCCGATGATCACCGGGAGCGAGTAGTAGCCGAACCGGCGCTGGGGAGCCGGCGTGTAGATCTCGATGCGGTAGTCGAAGTCGAACAGCCGCTCCGCGCGGTCGCGGAACCAGACGACCGGATCGAAGGGCGTCAGGATCGCCGCCGCATCCACGCGGCGGGGGTGCGCGGCATCCCGATGCAGCCATGCCTTCGCGGGCCGTCCGCCCACCTCCCACCCCTCGACCTGTACCGGGATCAGCTCACCGGCCTCGACGAGGTCGTGCACGGCGGCCATCACCGCCGGCCGATCTCGGATGCGCCAATAGTCTGCGAGGTCGGCCGCCGTCGCCACCCCGTACGCCACCGCGGCCCGCCGCACGAGCTCGGTGACGGCTACCTGGCGCGCCACGGTGGTCTCGAGCGCCGAGGGCGGAAGGACATCGGATGCCAGCGCATACCGCCGCTCGAACCCCCGTCGCCCCGCGATCGCGACGTCGCCGAAGAGCCAGAGGCGCTCGAGGCCGTTCTTGACGTCGTCCCAGCCCCACCACGACCCTCGTGAGCCACGGCGAGCATCGTGCTCGATCTCGGCCGGCCGCAGCGGGCCGCGCGCGGCGAGCTCGTCGCGCAGCCACTGCATCAGCGGCTGATTGGCCGCGGCCCAGGCATCGCTGCCGTACTTGTCGCGGAGCGCGTCGCGGCGGAACTGCAGCAACGGCCAGTCGTCGACGGAGACGAGGGATGCCACATGCGCCCAGGACTCGGTCCACTTCGGGCGGCGCGAGAAGGCGAGCTTGTCGAGCAGGGCCGTGTCGTACGCGCCGAGGCGCGCGAAGAGCGGCATGTAGTGCGAGCGTGAGAAGACGTTGACCGAGTCGATCTGCAGGATCCGCATGCGGTGCAGCGCCGCCGTGATCTGACGCGTGCCGACCGTCTCGGGGCGAGGGCGGGCGAAGCCCTGGGCGGCCAGGGCGATGCGGCGTGCGTCGGCGCGGCGGAGCGTCGTGATCATGCGTCTCACCGTAGCCAC
>NZ_JARHXC010000312.1:0-11802 GCF_029222405.1 Microbacterium sp. Kw_RZR3
TCGGTACTGACGCCGGAACGACCCTCGGATGCCGAGAACTCCTTGTCTGCGAGGGGCTCCGCCGAGCCATCTCGTACGGGGGAGGACGATATCCCCCCAGGCGGCCGCCCTCCTCACGGCGACGGCCACCCACCAGACCAGCAGGATGCCCATGAGGACCGGCGCCGCGCCCGTGAAAAAGGGGACGTTGACGACGTCGTCACCCAGGAGAGCGGTCGGCTGGAAAGCAGCCCGTGTCCGGCCCGTGCCATCGGTCCACCCGTTGAGGTAGACGTGCCTCTGGACGATCGTTCCATCGTCGCTGATCCACGAGCCGAAGGGGCGGCAACCTCCGCGCGGCCGCTGTTCGCACCCCTGCTGGGTGAAGGTGCCCCACACCCGTGGTTGCCCGAGATCGATCAGGCTGGCGACCAAGATCGCCGTGATAGCAACCGTGAGGACGCCCGCCACCACGTAGAAGGCGACCTGACCGAAACGCCGCCATCGGGCGCCCCAACTTTGCCAGCGCTCCATGGAGCGGTCGTATGCCGCGTGCGGGTGCGGCGCGGGTGTCGGCACGAACGCGACTCTAGCGGTCGTCCGCCCCGTGGACGCGCACCGCTATTCGGGCTGCTCTCGTTCTTCACGAGTCGGGAGCAGAACTCGCGTCGCGGCTGCCGCGAGCGGTGCGTTGCTACGGTGAAGGATCAGCCGAGGAGGCACGCATGGCGAAAGAACGAGCGGCTGTCGGGCCGTGCACATCGTGGCCGGAGGACAGTGCCTTCATCCGGGAGGTCCTGGACCGCATCGGTGACAAGTGGACCGTTCTCGTGCTCACCACGCTCGGCGACCGGACGCTCCGCTACTCAGACCTGATGGCCAGCATCCCCGGAGTCTCGCAGCGGATGCTGACGGTGACGCTGAAAGCGCTCGAACGGGACGGTCTCGTCGAGCGGCAGGCGTATGCGGAGATTCCCCCGAGGGTGGAGTATTGCGCGACCGACCTGGGGAGGTCGCTTCAGCGCGCCGTCCTGCAGCTCTCGCAGTGGGCGGTCGAGAACCATTCGGCGGTCGCGGCGAACCGGGCACTTCACGAGCGAGTCGGAGTCGGAAGAGCCGGAGTGAAGGGCGCCCCCGCGGCGCTCGCCGACTGAGCCGGCCATCCCGGAGCGGCGCTCGCGCGCCGCTGCGCTGAGCGACGAACTTCCCCCTCCGTCAGGCACTTCGAAGTGCCTGTTGTAAGCGTTCGACAACAGTTCGATGATGTTGTTGCGCACTACAAGTGAGGTGGAAATGATGACCGACAGCATCCTGTCCGAAACATCGCAACGCGTCGTGATCGAGGTCTGGACTGACCTGGGCTGCCCCTGGTGCTACGTCGGTAAACACCGACTCGAAGAGGCCATCGCGAATCGCGCGGACGGCGATCGCTTCGAGCTTCGGCTGCGTTCGTTCGAGCTGAACCCGGGCGCGCCGAAGACGCCGGAGACGATCGAGAGCGCCTTCATCCGCTCGCACGGCGGAGATGCGCAGGTCGTCGTGCGGGCCGAGCGTCAGATCCAGGCCCTCGCGCAGAGCGAAGGCCTCGCATTCTCGGTGGACCGACTCAACGCGAACACCTTCGATTTCCATCGTGTCTTCCAGTACGCGCAGGAACAGGGCGTCGGGGTCGAGTTCTTCTCGCTGGTGCAGGACCGCTTCTTCGCGGGGGAGCTCAACCCTTCGCGCCCGACGCTCTCGCGGCGGCCGGTATCGAGGTGGGGCTTTCCGAAGATCGAGTACGCGAGGTGCTGGAGGGGGACGACTACGCGGCGGACGTCCGCGCCGACATCGAAGAGGGTCAGCGCCTGGGTGTTCGGGGGGTTCCGTTCACCGTGTTCGATCGCCGCCTGGCCGCCTCGGGTGCCCAGTCCGTCGACGGATACGCCCGCGCGCTCGCGCAGCCCGTCACTGAGACTTCGGCGGGTGCGGCATGAGCGACGGATCCGACCGGCCGTTCGCTCTGCAGTCGGTCGGCGACGACGAGGCGGCGTTCTGCGACCCGGAATCCGGCGACGCGTGCGTCATCCCAGAAGCCATGTCACCGCGCCTCGACGAACGCCCGCACCGCCGCCGCCGCATCCTGCGTCGCACGATACGTGTGCTCCGCCGCGGGGAAGACGCCCTCGCGCACCTCGCGCGCGTACGTCTCGACACCCTCCACCATCGCGTCGCCGAGAGCGGCGTAGCGCTTGACGAAGACGGGGGCGCGGCCCTCCGTGATGCCGAGCAGGTCGTGCTGGACGAGCACCTGTCCGTCGGCCTCGCCCGCGCCGATGCCGATGACGGGGATGCGCAGTGCCCGGCGGATCTCGGCGACGACATCGGCGGGAACCGCCTCGATCACGATCGCGAACGCTCCGGCATCCTGCACCGCGAGGGCGTCACGGGCCACCCGGATCGCGTCATCATCGGTACGCCCTTGGGCTCGGAGGCCACCGAGCGCCGTCGCGGTCTGCGGTGTCAGGCCCACGTGGCCGACGACCGGGATGCCGGCCTCGACGATCGCTCGAAGCCGGGACAGGCGGGCCGCGTTCGCGCCCTCGATCTTGACCGCGTCGGCACCGGCCTCGTGGACGAAGCGGACCGACGTCGCGACGGCCTGCTCGTCGCTCAGCTCGGTCGTTCCGAACGGCAGATCGCACACCACGAGCGGGGTCTGCACCGCGCGACGAACGGCTTTCGAGAGCGTCAGCATCTCGTCGAGGGTCACCGAGGTGGTGTCGGGGTGTCCGAGCACCACCTGTGCTCCGGAGTCGCCGACGAGCACGATGTCGACGCCCGCGCGCTCGGCGACGCGGCCCGACGGGAAGTCGTACGCCGTCACCATGACGATCGGCGTGCCGGCTTCGGCGAGCTCGCGGAGGCGGCGGAGCGTGACCCGGGGGCGCGTCACGACGGACTCCCGGTCACCGGGATGAGATCGTCCACGCCGAGGACCACGTTGTCGATGAGCCGCACCTCACCCACCCGAACGGCGAGCGCGAGCAGCGTCGGGGTCTCGGCCGTCGTGATCGGCTCGAGACTGTCCGCGTCGACCGCCTCGACGTACTCGGGGTCGAGTCCCGCCCCGCCCAGTTCGTCGCGCACGACGGTCGTGAGGCGGTGAGAATCGCGGATGCCGGAGGCGAAGGCATCCTGTGCCGCTCGAAGCGCGCGCGGGATGACGGCCGCGACATCGCGCTCCTCGGCCGAGAGTCGGGTGTTGCGGCTGGAACGCGCGAGACCGTCGTCGTCGCGCGAGGTCGGGCGCGCCACGATCTCGACGGGGATGCCGAGATCGCTCACCATGCGGCGCACGACGACGACCTGCTGCGCGTCCTTGGCGCCGAAGTACGCGCGGTCGGGCTGGACCGCGAGGAGGAGCTTGGTGACGACCGTCGCGACTCCGTCGAAGTGGGAGCGGCCGCGGACAGCGCCCTCCAACGTTCCCGTGATCGCTCCGGCGACCGAGACGCTCGTCGCGAAGCCCGCGGGGTACATCTCGGCGGGCGAGGGGGCGAACACGAGGTCGGTGCCGGCTTCGGCGGCCAGCTCGACGTCGGCTTCTTCGGTGCGCGGGTAGGCGGCGAGGTCGGCGGCCTCGCCGAACTGCGTCGGGTTCACGAAGATCGACAGCACGACGGTGGCGTTCTCGGACCGCGCGGTGCGAAGGAGGGAGAGGTGACCCTCGTGCAGGGCGCCCATGGTCGGAACGAACCCGATCTGCTCACCGCGGAGGGGGGAGAGGGCCGCGCGCAGGTCTGCGAGGGTGCGCACGATGCGGATGCTCATGAGGTCGTCTCTCTTCCGGTTCGTTGCGTGGCGGCGAGGTCGCGGGTGGCGTCGACGAGCGCGTCGAACAGGGCCAGACGGTCCGGCAGTCGCTCGCTGATCGCCCGGCGCTGCCGCTCGATCGTGGCCGCGTCGCCGCGGGAGACCGGTCCGGTCAGCGCGGCCGCGGCTCCGCGATCCGCCCAGTTGTCGACGGCTGCCCGGACAAGGGGGACGAGGGCTTCCCGCTCGACTCCCGCGGTCGCCGCGAGCTGCTCGGCCATCCCTTCGAGAGTGACCAGGAAGTTCGCTGCGATCGAGGCCGCGGCGTGGTACGCCGCGCGGTCCTCGTCGAGAACGTCGACACCGGTCATGCCCAGCTCATCGGCGAGGGCGGATGCGACGGCATGGGCCGCGGGTGAGCTCGCCGAGAGGGCCGCCGTGACGCCCGCGAACGATGTTCCCGCGCCCGTCACCGTCATGAGGGGATGAATGCTGAACGCGTCGTGCGGGTGGAGGACCGAGAGGTCGAGCGAGCCGGAGAGGTGGCCGACGATCCGGCCGGGCGCGATCGCGCGCGCGGCCGACGCGATCTCGGCATCCGGAACGGCGAGGAGCACGATGCCGGCGTCCGCGCCGGACTCGCCCCGCCCCGCGGGGCCTGCGACGGGAACCCCCGCCGCCTCGAGAGCGGCGACGAGCGCGCGACCCATCCGGCCGTCGCCGACGACGAGGAGGGGCCCGGAGAGTGCCAGGGCGGAGGGGAGGGGCTGCGGTGTCATGTGCGTGGGGTGACAGCCGCGGAGGCGGCTTCGCCGCAGTCAACCGTACTCGCTTACCGGGAGGCCGGTGAGGCGCAGAGACCGGCTACCGCTCGGCTACCGCTCGGTCGCTGCCATGCGGCGGGTGAATCAGCGATGCAGACCGCACCGCCTCCATCTACCCTTTGTATGCAAACGTCGATCTCGGATCGGGCGTACACGACCCCGATCTACACGCTTTCCGAGGCCGCTCACATCATTCGGGCTCCCACGTCGTCTTTCGGTCGGTGGGCACACGGGCACGCGTTTCGGCAGCGCAACGGCAGCGGCCGGCGATGGAGTGACCCCATCCTCCGGGGTGTGAAGAGTGGCCGCGGATTCACCGTGCCCTTCAACGCCCTCGCCGAGGGGTACATCGTGGAGTCGTTTCGTCGCGCAGGTCTCCCCCTGGCTCGCATTCGTCCAGCGGTGGATGTCCTGCGCAACGAGCTCGGTCTGGAGAACGCTCTGCTCCGCGAGAAGCTGAAAACGGACGGCGCGGAGATTCTCATCGAGAACGGCGACCACGACCTCGTCGTCGTTCGTAATCGACAGGGAGTCTTCCGCGACGTCGTCGATCAGTACCTGCGAACGATCAGCTACCGCGACGGCTACATCGACTCTCTGCGCCTGCCGACGTACGAAAGAGCCGAGGTCGTCGTCGATCCCCGGCGCAACTCGGGTCAACCGACGATCGCGCGCCTCGGTGTCCGCGTCGAGGACGTTCTGAGCCGACTACGCGATGGTGATCCGATGGCGGATGTCGCACAGGATTTCGGGCTCGAGGACGAGGAACTGACTTCGCTTCTTCTTCAGGCAGCACGACCGGGCTCCGCGGGCGAGGTGCCCGCGACGTGTCGGTGATCGCTGTCAGATCGGCTTCGTCACCTGGTAGACGGACGGATCGAGGGGCGACAGCCCGTCGAGCGGAGGCTGACGCACGAGTTCGAGTATCGGTCGAAACGGCTCGCCGTTCCCCGCGTTGAAGGCGCGGATACTGGCGGTCAGGTGTTCCCGGGAAGTCACGTTGCGCCAGGCGAGCCGACGACCCGATACCCGCGCGACCTGGTCGAGGAAGGCGCGCTGCGTCCGACCGTTGCCTTCGCGGAAAGGATGGATGTCATTCATCTTCTCGAGCAGATCGCTTGCCAGCACCACGAACTCGGCCTCGTCGATCTCGGGGTTCAAGAGACCGGACGTCGCAAGCCAGTCGAGGGTGCTCCCCGCCGCGGACGGTATGAGCGCCGAGGCATGGAACTGAGATGAACCCTTGCTGATCTCGACCGTGCGGATCCGGCCGGCCCACGCGTACACGTCCTGGAAGAGGCGACGGTGGGTCTCGGCCCACCGGGCAAGGTCGAAGGGCCCCGTGATCGGGGCGACTTCGAGCTCCATCCGGCGGGCAAGGGTGAGTTGATACTCCTGGCGTTCGAGACGGTTCCGGTCGCGTTCGTCGAGAAGGTTCTTCAAGACGCTCGAACCCGGATAGACGTACGGGTCGACGAAACCGTCAGTCACGGTAGCCCCCGCGCTTGACCTTCTCGATGATCTCCGCCGTCGAGATCTTCCCCTCGACGTAGAGGCCGATGTCTTGCACCATCTCCGGGGTGGGCTCCATATCTTCGAGGGCCCAGCTCGCCATGGTGTCGATCACGAGCTCACGCCGGGCCTCCCGCGAATCGAGTGCAGCCATCGGTGGTCTCCTTCTCCTCGGCTCCATTCTCTCAGCGATGAGCTCGTCGACGCCGTCGTTCAGGCCCGGTGTTGTTCCTCGAGCAGGCTTTTCCCGCGTCGCGCATAAACGCGATCCGCGCGCATAAACGCGCTGTGCACGTGTTTCTGCGCGCGAACAGCGTTTATGCGGTGGCCGTGCGAGGCGCCTCGGGAGCGCTCGCGCCCCCGGGCGCAATCCCTGGCTCCGCGGCATCCGGTCCTGTCACGATTCCGGGATGGATGCCATACCCGCCGACGCCCCGGCGCTCCCCGTCGCCGAAGCGGACGCACGCCGCGCCATCGCCCTCGTCGTCGGCGCGCTGGCCACGGTCGCGTTCGTCGCCCTGCGCCTCGCCGTCGCCCTGAACGGACACACGGCCCTCGACGTCGACGTGTGGTGGGATGCCGCGATGGCGGCGATCGCGACCCCGGTGGGCGTGATCCTCGCGTGGGTCCCCGCGATCGTGGGCGGCACGATCGGCATGATCGTGATCGGGGTGGCGACGACGATCGTCTTCGCCCTCCGGCGTCGCCCGTGGGACGCGCTGACGGTTGCGGCATCCATCGCTCTCGTCGTCGCGATCGGGGCGCCGATGGCCGCCGTCATCGCCCGGCAGCGGCCCGCCGACTCCCTGGCCGAGACGATGGCGACCTCCTTCCCCTCCGGGCACACGGCGGTGGCGACGACCATCGCCGTCGTGCTCGGGCTGATCCTGCGCCGCCGGTGGGTGTGGATCACCGGTGCTGTCTGGGTGGTGTTGATGATGTGGAGCCGTACCTACCTGCACGCGCACTGGCTCTCGGACGTCGTCGCCGGTGCTCTCGAGGGGGTCGCGGTCTCGACGTTCGTGTGGGCGCTCATCCAAGTGGTCCGCGAGCGTCGAGCGCAACGCCTCGCCGTGACGGGTTCGTGAGGACTACGGTTCCCGGATGACCACTCCCTCGGCCGCCGCGAACAGAGCGCAGGACTCGACCGTTTTCGAGGTCGCCGCGCGCGTCGGTTACGTCGTGCTCGGCCTGCTCCACCTGCTGATCGGGGTGATCGCGATCTCGATCGCCACCGGATCCGGCGGCGACAGCGCCGACCAGAGCGGGGCGTTGGAGAAGGTCGCTCAGGTTCCCGCGGGAGTGGTGCTGCTCTGGGTCATCGTCGTCGGCCTGGCCGCGCTGGCGGTGTGGCAGATCGCCGAGGCGATCGTCGAGCAGGATCCGGATGCCAAGAAGCGCTGGGCGCATCGAGCGAAGTTCGTCGGCACCGCCGTCGCCTACGCTGCGATCGCGTTCACCGCTCTCACCGTGGCGCTCGGCGGACGCTCGAGCTCGTCGCAGTCGTCGCAGACGATGTCCGCGCAGCTGCTGTCGAGCCCAGCCGGGGTTGTGCTGCTCGTCGTCATCGGACTCGGCGTCGCGGCCGTCGGTGTCGCCTTCGTCGTTCGCGGGTTCACGAACGCGTTCGAGAAGCACATGTCGATCCCCGGCGGGGCGGCGGGGCGCGGCATCCGCACCTTCGGCATGGTGGGGTACATCGCCAAGGGGGTGGCCGTCGGCGTGGCGGGCGTGCTGTTCGTGGTCGCCGCGCTGAAGCACGACCCGTCGACCGCCGGCGGACTCGATGCCGCCCTGCGCTCGCTCGCGGGTCTGCCGTTCGGGCAGGTCGTGCTGTGGCTCGTCGGTGCGGGCCTCGTCGTCTACGGCCTCTTCTGCTTCGCCCGCGCGCGATACGCGCACATGTGACCGCGTCCGGCCTCACTCCCGCGGTCGGGCTCCGGCGATGAGGAGCGAGAGGCCGAGCTCGAAAGCGCGAGTCGCGACCGGGTCGGCCGGGTCCTGGTCGACGAGGGTGGCGTAGGCCGCCGCGAAGCGGGGAACGCTCTCTTCCTGTCCGGTCGGATCGAACATCACGGTCGGGCCCGACATGTCGAGCACGCTGCCGAGGATGAACGACTCGAAGGCCGTGAGCAGCGGGAGGATGTCGTCGCTCTTCCAGCCGACGCGCTCGGCGGCGACGGCGAAGTCCTCGTACTGCGACATCAGCAGCGGCGCCGACGACCGGTGCGACATGAGCAGCGGGATCGTCCGGGGGTGACGACGGAAGGCGTCCCGGTAGGAACGTGCCCAGCGTCGCAGGCCCTCCTCCCACTCGTCGTCACGGAGCGAGGATGAGTCGATGCGCTGCGAGACCAGCGCGCGGACGTCTTCGATGAGCGCCGCGAGGTTCGGCACGTGGTTGTAGAGCGAGGTCGGGTGCACCTTCAGGCGGTCGGCGACGCGCCGGATGCTCGCCCCGTCGCTACCGTCGCGATCGACGAGAGCGAGGGCGGCGCGGGCGATCGCCTCGCGCGAGAGCTTGGGGTGCGGCGGCCGGGGCACGTCGGGGCCTTTCGGTCGGGTTCGACCACGTTACGCGATGCCCGCGTTTCGGGCGTGTATCGGGTTCGTGACGAGTCGAGGAAACGGCGGATTCGTCGTGAGGAAAAGTCGTAGCGTTCCTAAAACCTACGCTGTATGTTTCTCGCAGCGTGGTCTCAAGGAGGTTTCCATGGCGGTCGTGGTGTTCACGAACGGCGCGATCCGTGTCGACGGATCGACGGCCGACATCGACCGACTCGTCGTGATCGACGGGGTCGTGGCATCCGCGGGCTCGCCGGTCCCCGACGATGCCGAGGTGGTCGACCTCGAGGGAGGGCTTCTGCTCCCCGCGTTCGGCGACGGACACGCCCACCCCCTGCTCGCCGGTCGCGAGCGGCGCGGGCCGGAACTGCGCGATGCGACCTCCGTCGCCGAGATCGTCGAGAGGGTCCGCGCGTGGGCCGCGGACAGCGACGACGCCTGGCTCATCGGCGGCAGCTACGACGCCACGATCGTCCCGGGCGGGATGTTCGACGCCCGCTGGCTCGACGAGGCGGAGGCCGAGCGGCCCGTCGTCCTGCACGCGTGGGACTATCACACGGTCTGGGCGAACACCGCGGCCCTGCGGGCGGCGGGACTGGATGCCGAGACCCCCGAGCCCGCGCTCGGACGCATCGAGCGCCGTCCCGACGGCTCCCCGCTCGGCACGCTCGTCGAGCGACCGGCGATCGACCTGGTCTTGGACCGCGCGCCGCGTCCGTCCGTCGCGGCCGACGTCGAGGCGCTCGCCTGGGCCACCGAACGTCTCGCGGCGAACGGGATCGCCTGGGCGCAAGAGGCCTGGACCGAGCTCGACGACCTCCCCTCGTGGGTGGCAGCGGCGGAGAGCGGTCGGCTCGCGGTCGACGTCGATCTCGCCCTGCGCGCCGACCCCGCGCGCTGGCCGGCGCAGCTGGACGACCTGCGCCGCGCCGCCGACGGCATCGCGGGGGTCCCGGGTCTCACGGCACGCACCGTGAAGTTCTTCGTCGACGGCATCCTCGAGAACCGCACCGCGCACCTGCTCGACTGCTATCACGATGCCCACACCCGCGGCCTGCCGAACTGGCATCCGGATCAGCTCGGCGAAGCCGTCGCCGCGTGCGACGCCGCCGGGTTCGATGTGCACCTGCACGCGATCGGCGACGCAGCGGTGCGGGCGGCGATCGGCGCAGCGGAGGGCATTCGAGAGAGCCTCCGCCGCGGGCGCCGCCTCACGATCGCCCACGCGCAGATCGTCGACCCGGCCGACCTGCCGCGACTCGCCGAACTCGAGGTCACCTTTTGCTTCCAGCCCCAGTGGGCCGTCCCCGACGCCGTGATGACCGAGCTCACGCTGCCGCGCCTCGGCCCCCTGAGGGAGAGGCAGTACCGCATGCGTGCCGCGCGCACCGCCGGCGCGCACCTCAGCTTCGGCAGCGACTGGCCCGTCACCTCACCGGATGTGCTCCTCGGCATCCGCACCGCGGTGACCCGCCAGGACGAAGACGGGCAGCCCGCCGGCGGCTGGCAGCCCGAGGAACGACTCACCCTCGACGAAGCCCTCGACGCCGCCACGAGCGGCGTCGCATGGCAGGCCGGCGACGACGCTCACCGCGGCGCTCTTCGCCCCGGCATGGTCGCCGACCTCGTCTGGCTCGATCGCGACATCCGCCGCGAGCCGGTCGACCGCATCGCCGATGCCCGTATCCGCGGGACGTGGCGACGCGGCATCCGCACCTTCACGGCGTCGGCGCTCGCCGGCGCCACTCCGCCTCGCTCCTTCTGACCCCGAACAGGAAAACCGTGACCTCCTCCGAAACCTCGCTCCGGCGAGTCATGGGAGTTCCCTCCCTCGTCATCTTCGGCCTCGCCTACATGGTGCCGCTGACCGTCTTCACCACGTACGGCCTCGTCGCCGTCACGACCGGCGGCCACGTGCCGACGGCCTACCTCGTCACGCTCGTCGCCATGCTCTTCACCGCGTTCAGCTACGCGGCGCTCGTGAAGGCGTTCCCCCGTGCGGGCAGCGCGTACACCTACGCCCGCCGCGCGTTCGGCGGTCACGTCGGCTTCCTCACCGGGTGGTCGCTCATGATCGACTACCTGCTTCTCCCGCTCATCAACTACGTGCTGATGGGCATCTACCTCAACGCCCAACTGCCCGGCATCCCGCCGTGGGTGTTCGCTCTGGCGGGCGTCCTCCTCATCACCGGGCTGAACATCGTGGGCATCACGGTCGTGCGCAACGCCAACCTCGTGCTGGTGGGTCTGCAGCTCGTGTTCGCGGCCGTGTTCGTCGTGTGCGCGGTGCTCCACGTCCTGCAGAACCCCGGCGTCTCGTTGCTGCAGCCGCTCTACGATGCCGGCCTCACTTTCCCCGGCCTCCTCGCGGGTGCGGCCATGCTCGCCCTGTCCTTCCTCGGGTTCGACGCCATCTCGACCCTCTCCGAGGAGGCGCGCGACCCCGAGCGCACGGTCCCGCGGGCGATCATCCTGACCACGATCATCGGCGGGCTCATCTTCACCGTGATCGCGTACGTGTCGACCCTCGTCATCCCGAACGTCACCGACATCGAGAACCCGGATGCGGCGGCGAACCAGATCATGGAGATCGCCGCGGGGCGCTGGCTCGAGCTCTTCTTCCTCATCGCGTACATCGCGGGCTGCATCGCCGCGGCGCTCGCCTCGCAGGCGAGCGTGGCGCGCATCCTGTTCGCGATGGGGCGTGACGGCGTGCTGCCGAGCTTCTTCGCTCGGCTGAGCAAGCGCTATCGGACGCCGATCGGCGCGGCGATCTTCGTCGGTGTCGTCTCGCTCGCCGCGCTGTTCGCCGACCTGAACACGGTGGCATCCCTCATCAGCTTCGGTGCGTTGGCCGCGTTCTCGCTCGTCAACCTGTCGGTGATCAAGCACTTCCTCATCGACGAAGGGCGTCGCGGCGGAGCCGCCGTGTTCCGCTACGGGGTCCTGCCCGCGCTCGGCTTCGCGCTCACCGCGTGGCTGTGGTTCAGCCTGTCGCCGCTCGCGCTCACGGTCGGTCTCGTCTGGATCGGCGTCGGCGTCGTCTGGCTGGCTGTGCTGACCCGCGGATTCCGCCGTCGGCCGCCCGAGGTCGAGTTCGACGACGAAGTCGAGGCGCCCGAACGCA
>NZ_JARHXC010000313.1:0-5039 GCF_029222405.1 Microbacterium sp. Kw_RZR3
TCGTGCCTGACCTCAGCCCTTCGTGGCGCCGGCGAGGAGGCCGCGGACGAAGAACCGCTGCAGGAGGAAGAACACGATGATCGGCACGAGGATCGAGATGAACGTACCGGCCGACTGCAGGAACCACTGGTCTCCCCAGGTGCCCGACAGCGAGTTCAGCGACTGCGTCAGCGGCAGCGATGACGATGGCGCGAAGATCGTCGCCACCAGCAGGTCGTTCCACACCCAGATGAACTCGAGCACCGCGAACGACGCGAGCGCCGGGGCGGCGAGCGGGAGGATGATGCGGAAGAACACCTGGCCGTGTCCGGCACCGTCCACACGCGCCGCCTCGATCACCTCGTGCGGGATCTCGGCGATGAAGTTGTGCAGCAGGAAGATGGCCAGCGGCATCGCGAAGATCACGTGCGCGATCCACACGGTCGCGAAGCTGTGCTCCACGCCGCGCAGGTCGAAGCCCGGGAAAATCGTGACCTCGTTGATCGTCAGCCCGCGCGAGAACAGGCTCAGCAGCGGCACCAGGGCCATCTGCAGCGGCACGATCTGCAACGCGAAGATGAAGATGAAGAAGAAGTTCCGCCCCTTGAAGTCGATCCACGCGAACGCGTACGCGATGAGCGACGCGATCGCGAGAGCGAACAGCACGACCGGGATCGTGATCGCCAGGGAGTTGAGGAACGACTGCGCGAGGGTCAGCGCCGTGCCACCCGAGGTGAAGGCCAGCCGGTAGTTCTCCAGCGTGAAGCTGGGATCGGTGAACACCGTCCACCATCCGGTCGACTGGGTGTCGGATCCGGGCCGGAACGACGTCACGAACAGGCCGAACGTCGGGATGGTCCAGAAGAAGGCGATCACGACGGCCGCGATCGTCGCGCCCTTCGACGTGAGGCGCTTGCGCGCCATGGCCTCGTGCTTGCGCGTGTCGCGGGCGACCTGACGAGCGCTCCGCCCGTCGGACGTCGGCTCGAGAACGACGGTCGAGGTGGTCATCGCAGTTCCCTCTGCTTCCGGATCTGGCGCACGTTGAAGATGATCAGCGGCAGCACGAAGACGAACAGCACGACCGCCAGTGCCGCGGAGTGGCCGTAACTCTGGAACCGCTGCTGCTGGTTCACCATCTCGAACGCGAGCACGGTCGAGTCGTTGCGACCACCCGTCATGACGGCGACGATGTCGTAGATCTTCAGCGCGCCGATGGCGATCGTGGTCAGGACCACGATGAGCGAGGAGCGGATGCCGGGAACGGTGACGTTGATGAACCGCTCCCACGCGCTCGCACCGTCGAGTTCGGCGGCCTCCATCTGCTCCGGCGGCACGGCCTTGATGGCGGCCGAGAGGATGACCATCGCGAGACCGGTCTGGCTCCAGATGAACACCACGACGAGGAGAAGGGTGTTGACCAGGGGCGTCGCGGCGAGCCACGAGACGGGTTGCCCACCGAAGGCGGTGACGATGGCGTTCAGGATGCCGATCTGGTCGCCCTGACGGAAGTCGTAGACGAACTTCCAGATGATGCCGGCGCCGACGAACGAGATCGCGAACGGCATGAAGATGAGCACCTTCAGGTACTTCTCGCCCGCCGCCCGGTCGATGAAGACCGCGTAGGCCAGGCCGATCGCGGTGGCGATGGTCGGGGCGAGCAGCACCCAGATGAGGGTGTTGATGACCGACCAGAAGCCCTCGGGGTTCGTGAAGGTCCAGACGTAGTTGTCCAGTCCGACGAAGTTGTCACCGGTCTTGTCGAAGAACGACTGGAAGAAGGTGGTGATGGCGGGGTACACCAGGCCCAGGAGCAGCAGGATGGCGGCGGGGGCGGCGAACAGGATGAGCTGGAACAGGTAGCCGGCACCTTGACGCGAGCGGTAGTCGGCGTAGAAGAGGATCGCGCCGAGGAGTACCGCGATGCCGAGCACGTAGATGACGGCGTTCTGGTACGGACGCAGGAGCATGAACGCGAGCACGGGGATCGCGAAGCACGCGACGAGCCGCAGCCAGAAGTAGCCCTTTCCGGAGCGCGGCGCGTACTCGATGAGCAGCAGGAGGAGCCCCACGACGGCACCGAAGACCAGGAGCACGAGGGGGATCTGCACGAGCGGGTTCAGTCCGCCGAGCCAGTTGAAGAAGCTGTTGAGCGAGAAGCCCAGAGTCGTGGGCTTCGTTTCGGCCGGGGCCCTCGTGACCATGAAGAGGAAGAGCGCCACCACGAGGATGAGCCCGACCATGACCACGAGGATCGTGGTCCGGCGCTGTGGCGCGGAGTCTCGCGGCTTCGCCGCCGCTCGCCCCCGCGGCGGAGGAGACGCCGACGGCGTCTTCTCCACGTGTGTGATCTCGGTCATGACGTCCCTCCCGAACACGCCTTCGTGCCCACCGATGAGTGCCCGGGCCATGCCGGGCAGATGAGAAGTATGGCCCCGATGGGCCGCCCGCAGCACGGACGACCCATCGGGTGGACCTCAAGAGGTCAGTTGTTGTAGCCGGCCTGGATGTCGCTCAGGACCTGGTCGGTCGGCGTACCGTCGATCCAGCTGACCATGCCCTTCCAGAACGATCCCGAACCGACGGTCGCGGGCATCAGGTCGGATGCGTCGAAACGCAGCGTGGTGTTCGGGTCCTGCAGCGTCTTCATCGCCTCGGTGAGGAATTCGCTGGACGCCAGCGAGGGGTCAGCGCCCTTGTTCGCCGAGATCACGCCGCCGAGCTTCACACGGGCATCCGCGAACTCGGGCGTCGACATGAACTCCACGACCTTCTGCACGTTCGCGTCGTCTGAGAACGCGGTGACGAACTCGCCGCCACCCTCGACCGCGAGCTTGCCCTCGGTCACGCCGGGGAGCAGGAAGGCGTAGACGTCACCGTCGGGAGCGACCTTCACCTCGCCGCCCGAGGCGGTCTTGACCGTCTGGAAGTTCGACGACAGGAACGACGCCTGGTGGGTCATCGGGCAGCTGCCGTCGGCGACCTTGGCGGCCACGTCGGCGAAGGCCACCGAGTTGATGCTCTTGACGTCACCGAAACCGGCGTTGACGTACTGCGGGTTCAGCAGGATCTTGCCGGTGGCGTCGAACGCTTCCTTGATCGGCGCGTCGGTGAACTTGACCTCGTTGGCGACCCACTGGTCGTACACCTCGGGTCCGGACTGGCGCAGGACCATGTCCTCGATCCAGTCGGTGCCCGGCCAGCCCGAGGCGTCGCCGGACGCGAAGCCCGCGCACCAGGGGGCGGCGCCGGTCTTCTGCTGGATCGTGGCCGTGAGGGTCATGAGCTCGTCGAGCGTCTTCGGGACCTCGACGCCCCACTCCTTGAACTTCGCCGGCGAGTACCAGACGTAGCCCTTGAGGTTGGCGAGCATGGGAGCCGCGTAGAACGTGCCGTCTTCGCTGCCGTAGGACTTCCAGTCCTCGCCCCAGTACTTGTCGACGTTCGACGAGACGGTGTCGGACGCCTTCTGCACGTCGCCGGTGCCGATGAGGGTCTTGAGCAGACCCGGCTGCGGGACGATCGCGATGTCGGGGGCGTCTCCACCCGTCACCTTCGTGACGATGTTGCCCTCGAAGCTCTTGTCGCCGGTGTAGACGACCTTGATGCCGGTGTCGGCGGTGAACTTCTCGAACGACTGGTTCAGCAGGTCGGCTTCGCTGCCGGTGATACCGCCGGAGATGCGGACGGTGGTCTCGCCCCCCGAGCTCGTGCCGCCCCCGCTGTCACCCTCGGCGCAGCCTGCGAGTGCGATCGCGCCGACCGCCAGCAGCCCGACGGGGGCCAGCAGGCGATACCGCTGTGACATACCCATGTGGTCTCTCCTCTTCGAGTTCAATGGTGCATCGGATTCTGTCAGGAACCGATTCCAGATCACCGTAGGCGAGAACCAGAAGTTGCGCAACATCGAAATATCACGAACGCGTAACTGGCGAAATCACGCGGATCTCGGGCGACGATTCGCGGGGGAACCGGTTCCATAAAGGGTGAATCTCAGGTAATCTGCTTCGACGTCGACACGGAGGTCGACCGGACACCGAGGAACACACCGATGAGCGGAATCGCCGATGTGGCTCGCCTGGCAGGCGTGTCGAAATCGACGGCGAGTCGTGCGCTGACCGGCGGCGGCTACGTCTCCGACGACACCCGTCGTCGCGTCTCGGACGCGGCGTCGACCCTCGGATACGTGCCGTCCACCAGCGCCGTGAGCCTGGCGACCGGCCGCACGCGTACGATCGCGCTCATCGTCCCCAAGGTGAACCGGTGGTACTTCGGCGCCATCGTCGAGGGCGTCGAGCGGACACTCATTCCCCGGGGATACGACGTCACGCTCTACGTCGCCGAGCCCGGCTCGAACGACCGCGAAAGCCTCTACTCGACGTACCTCGCCCGGAAGCGATTCGACGGGATCATCGCCGTCGCGCTCGAGCCCGACGACGCCGACCTGGAGCGCCTGGCGAACATCGGCAAGCCCGTCGTCAGTATCGGCAACCCGCTCTCCGGAGTCCCGACCCTCGGCCTCGACAACGTCGCGATCACGCGGATCATCACGCAGCACCTGATCGCACTGGGGCACACCGACATCGCCTTCGTCGGCAGCACTCCCCCGACCGACGCCCCGGCGAAGGACGTCGACGAACGCTCGATCGGCTACCGCAACGCGATGAACGATCACGGGCTCGCCGTCCGTATCCGCAGCGTGCCCTCGACGCTGACGATCACCGACGCCTATGCGGCCGCTGCGTCGTTCCTCGCCGACGCGGGGTCGCGTCCGACCGGTGTCGTGGCCGCGTGCGACGAGGTCGCGATCGGGGTCATCATCGCCGCTCGCCGCATGGGCATCTCGGTTCCGACCGAGCTCAGCGTGGTCGGCATCGACGGCCACGACTACGCCGAGATGTTCTCGCTCACCACGGTCGAGCAGTATCCCCTCGACCAGGGGGTCGAAGCGACGCGGCTGCTGCTGTCCATGATCGAGGGCACCGACGAACCCGCCCGACGCACCGAGGCGGTCACACGCCTGGTCGTGCGCGCCTCCACCGCTCCCCCGCGGAGCGCGT
>NZ_JARHXC010000314.1:0-2521 GCF_029222405.1 Microbacterium sp. Kw_RZR3
TCTCACGGCGACGCCGATTCCGCGCACCGTGGCGATGACGGTGTTCGGCGATCTCGACGTCTCGACGATCCGGACGATGCCGGCCGGGCGTGCCGGCATCCAATCGTTCGTCGCGCCCCTCGCTGAGAAGCCGAGCTGGTTCGCGCGCGTGTGGGATCGCGTGGCCGAGGAGGTCGCGCAGGGTCGCCAGGCCTTCTTCGTCTGTGCCGCGATCGACGCCGAGCAGCTCACGGCCGACGAGAAGACCGACGAGCCGGCCGATGCGCCCGACGGTGCGCCCGACGGTGCCGCGACCGCCGCTCCGAACGAGACCAACCGAACGCGGTGGGGCGTCGTCCAGGTCGAGGCCCTGCTGTCGCGCCTGCCGGCCTTCGCCGACATCCGGGTCGAGATCCTGCACGGCAAGATGCCGTCCGATGAGAAGGATGCCGTGATGCAGGCGTTCGCGCGCGGCGACATCGACGTGCTCGTCGCCACCACGGTCATCGAGGTCGGTGTCGACGTGCCCAACGCGTCGACGATGGTCATCCTCGAGGCCGACCGTTTCGGCGTCTCGCAGCTTCACCAGCTGCGAGGTCGTGTCGGTCGTGGCGGCCTCCCTGGCCTGTGCCTGCTCGTCACCGAGGCGGCGCCGGGCACCTCGTCGCGCGCGCGGGTCGACGCGGTGGCGGCGACGCTCGACGGCTTCGCGCTGGCCGAGGTCGACCTCGAACTGCGCGGCGAGGGCGACGTGCTCGGCGGTGCCCAGTCGGGCGTGCGTTCGTCCCTCCGCCTGCTGCGTGTCGTCACCGACGCCGACCTCATCACCGAGGCGCGCGCCGAGGGCGAGCGGCTTCTCGCCGACGATCCGGCGCTGCAACGGCATCCGGGGCTGGCGGCTGCGCTCGAGCGTCGTCTCGGTGTCGAAGAACGTGCGGCGCTCGCGAAGTCCTGAACGAGCAGCCGTCGGTAGGCTGGCGGCATGGACCCCCGGATCGCCGTTGTTCCCGGCTCGTTCGACCCGCCCACGCTGGGACATCTCGACGTGATCCGCCGAGCGGCCGGTCTCTTCGACCAGCTGCACGTCCTCGTGGTGCACAATCCCGGCAAAGAAGCGATGCTGCCGATCGCCCAGCGCCAGTCGCTGCTCGAGCAGTCGATCGCCGAGGCGGGTGTCGACGGCGACGTGGTCGTTGCGGCGTGGAGCATGGGGCTCCTCGTCGACTACGCGACCGAGGTCGGCGCGAAGGTGCTGGTCAAAGGCATCCGATCGCAGGTCGACGTGGCCTACGAGACGCCGATGGCGATCGTGAACCGGGATCTCGCGCACGTCGAGACGGTCTTCCTGCTGCCCGATCCCTCGCACGCGCTCGTGTCGAGTTCTCTGGTGCGCCAGGTCGCCGGTCTCGGAGGCGACGTGTCGCCGTACGTGCCTCCCGCGGTCGCGCGGTTCCTCGACACCGGCGCTCGCGGGATCTGACCGCCGCGATTCTCGGCGGGGCGGTTTCGCGGCGCGTTCTGCCAAGCGCGCGGTCGGCGCTCGCGCATAAACGCGATTCGCTCACGGAAACACGTGCAGCACGCGTTTCTGTGAGCGGATCGCGTTTATGGGTATGCCGGCGGGCATTTCGGCGGCTCCGCCCGCACGGCCGCTGCACCGACCGCGTGCGCGCGGCCGCGTCGTCCGGCCCCTCCCCAGGGCCGCCCGGGTAGCATGGACCCCCGTGAGAACCCACCGCCCCGGACCTTTCCAGCTCCCCGTGCGCGACATCGAGCGCAAGCCGGGCGAGATGCGCGAGCACAGCCTCGAGATCCCCGCGCCCGAGAAATGGGGCGAGGGTCTCGTCTCCGTTCCCGAGGCGGAGCCGCTCGAGCTCGAGGTGCGTCTCGAGTCGGTCCACGAGGGAATCCTCGTGTCGGGAACCGTCGACACCACTGCCACCGGGGTCTGCGGACGCTGCCTGATCGACATCGAGGAGCCTGTCGAAGTCGAGTTCCAGGAACTTTTCGCGTATCCTGGGGATGAAGCGAGTGACTTCGACGTTCAAGACGACCACGTGGATCTTGAAAATCTGGTCCGGGATGCCATTGTCCTGTCGCTTCCGTTCCAGCCGGTGTGTCAGCCGGATTGCCTCGGGCTCGACCCGGTCACGGGCGAGAAGCTGACGGAAAGCCCCGGCGACACGGAGCAGTCGTCCGTTGATCCTCGATGGGCTGCGCTCCAGCAGTACACCCCAGACGACGGCGATGCGCTCCGCGCCGCCCCCAAGACAGAGAAGAGCTAGACATGGCAGGTAACCCCCCGAAGCGGAAGGTCTCCCGCTCCAACACCCGTTCGCGTCGCGCGCAGTGGAAGGCCGAAGCCCCCGCGCTCGTCAAGACCATCGAGAACGGCAAGGTCGTCTACAGCCGCCCCCACCAGGCGAAGGTCGTCACCGACTCGCAGGGCACCGAGCTCTTCCTCGAGTACAAGGGCCGCAAGGTCGCCGACGTCTGATCGGCGATTCGTGACGCGTAACAACGTCGAGCGCTCAGCGCTCAC
>NZ_JARHXC010000315.1:0-2758 GCF_029222405.1 Microbacterium sp. Kw_RZR3
TCTCTTGTCCGGATGAGGACAGTGGTCGGGGTGACAGGATTTGAACCTGCGGCCTCGTCGTCCCGAACGACGCGCGCTACCAAGCTGCGCCACACCCCGTGGCGAACCCTGAAAGTCTACCCCGTTCGCGGACGTGCGCCCAATCGGCGTGCACAGCGGGAGTGTCGGTTGCGTGGCTCGTCCTCGCGGAAGCGTCGCCCGCGGCGTGCGGGCGGGCTCCCGCGAGGACGTCGGCCCCGGACGTCGGCCCGGACGTCGGCCCCGGACATCGACCGAACGTCAGGAATCCGCGTCAGGGGTGACGTGTCGGGCGGCGCCTCGCGACGATGGCTGCCCCGGTGCCGAGCACGATCGCGATGATTCCTCCGACGGCGGCTCCGCCCGCGGAGGCGCTCGAGACGCCCGTGGCGGCGAGGGCCGTGGGAGCGGGGGACGCCGACGGAGCCGGCGATATCGTCGGAGCGACCGTCGGCGTCGGCGTGTGCGACGGTGGGGTGGGGGCGAGCTGCTCCGTCTGCGACGGGGAGGCGAAGCGCTCGGCCCAGGCGTATCCCCGAGGCAGGTGCGGCGCGACAGCCGGGTCCTGCTCATCGCGGGAGATCCGCCAGACGGCGGTGTACACGCCCGGACCCGGAAGACGGTCGGCGAGCTCGACCCGGTAGGTGCCCGGTCCTCGGGCGGGATCCGTCGCCAGCGTGAGTCGCGCCACGGGGGAGAGGTTCGAGGGCACCTCGTCCGACTCCGCGGGGAATGCCCCGGTCCGGTAGAGATCGGCCGTCGCGCTGAGCGGGACGAAGGAGCCGTCCGCGAGGCGCGGCCACACGCCGTCGTCGACGGAGACGGTCACGTCATCGATGAACCGATCATTCTCGATGCGAGCCGAGGTCTCGATCCGAGGACGGAACTGCACGGGGCGCGCGGAGGTGTCCTCCGTGGCGAGGGCGAAGGTCTGCGGATCCGCGGGACCCGCGGACTCCTGCTGACCGGGCGTGCTGTACAGGCGCACCGCAGCCGCGCGCACGGTGAACGTCCCGGACGCGCGAACGGTGTATGGACGCCCGTCGCTGCCCTCCGGGCGGGGAGCAGAGATCGGGTAGACGACGCCGGCTCGGACGTCGTTCCGTTCCGCGGAGCCCGTGTCGGCGAACACGGCGTTCTCGAGGCGCAGGACGCCACTCGCGTCGGGGTCGACGTCGGCGACGATGGTGCCCTCGGTCGGCTCGTCGGCGGCAGTCGTCAGGGTGAGGGAGCCGCCGACGCGCGGCACGCGAACAGCCGCGGCCTCGGTGAGGTACTGCTCGACCCGTGTCTGGATCGCCGAGCTGTTCTCCGGGCTGGCGCGGCGCATGATGTAGTCGATCGCTTCGCTGAGCGAGTCGCCGCTGTACCCCCAGGAGTGAAGCGTGGTGTCGCGGTCGACGATCGCCTTGACGGCCCACCCCACGCTCGCGGCTTGGACGGGATCGTCGGTCTGGCCGTACGTGGAGACGAGATGGTTGATCGAGACGAGCTGCTGGGCGCTGAGCCCCCGTACGTCGGAGCTGACGCCGAGGTCGGTCGTCGTCCCCGTCGCGACGGGCAGTCCGGGATGGATGCAGTACGTGTGAACGGCGCCGACGCGCATGGACCCGTGCCATCCCGTGGAGGACAGGGGTGCCCACGTGCCGAATCCCGTTCCGCGATCAGCAGCCGTCGCCGGCGCGGCGAAGAGGGCTGTGGCGGTAGCGACCAGAGCGAGCACGGCGAGCAGCGCGCGTCGACGTCGGGGAGGTCGGGAGGAGCGGGGGTGATGCATGGAGAGTCCCTTCGATTGAGAGACTCGATCTTCGCTTCGCGACGAGTTCGCGAAACGGGCGGAGGGGCCGTTCCGTGGACGGAACGGCCCCTTCGGACGGTGTGCAGGAGCGGTCAGCGGGGCAGCAGCGTGAGCAGCGTCGCCTCCGGTCGACACCCGAAACGAACGGGTGCGTAGATGGAGTGGCCGAGGCCCGCGCTCACGTTCAAGGGCACCGAGCGGCCGCTGTGGGACCACTCGCTGAGGCCGCGCGCCTGGTCGAGCGGGAGGTCGCAGTTGGACACGAGTGCTTTGCGGCTGAAGGGCACTCGCACCTGACCGCCGTGGGTGTGTCCCGCGAGAAGGATGTCCGCCCCCAGGTCGGTGAACGTGTCGAGCGTTCGACGGTACGGGGCGTGCATCACTCCGAGCGTGAGGTCGGCGGCATCCAGAGTCGCCAGGACAGGCGGAATCTGGTCGGGGCGGTCCCACTTGCGGTGGGCGTCGTTCACTCCGAACGCCGTGATGCGCACACCCTTCACCTCGAGCGATACGGCGGTGTCGTCGAGGATGTTCCAGCCGAGGTCGTCGGCGAAGAATCGGTCGAGAGCCTCGACGTCGAGGTGCTTGTGGGCGGGGACGTTTCCGGAGGGGCCGAGGAAGTACCGCAGGGGATTGCGCGGCGACGGCTCTTGGAAGTCGTTCGATCCGTGCACCACGAGCCCGGGGATGCCGCGCAGGGGTGCGAAAGCGGTACGGATGCCGGTAAGCCCGTCGCGGTGGCCGAGATTGTCGCCCGTGTTCACGACGAGGTCGGGTGACAGGTCAGCGAGCCGGGCCATCCATTCCTGCTTACGGTGTTGCCATGGAGCCATGTGCGCGTCCGACACGTGGAGGACGCGAATCGGTTCCGCGCCCTTCGGAAGGACACGGAGGGCGTGATAGCGGACCGTGAAGAGGTAGCGCTCGATGCCGACGCCCCAG
>NZ_JARHXC010000316.1:0-27518 GCF_029222405.1 Microbacterium sp. Kw_RZR3
TCTGTTACGCGTCAGCTGCCCGCGAGCGTGTCGGGGGTGGCGGCGATCTCGCCGGCCGTTCCGACCCCGATCGCGACCTTCTCGCCGCGCGGGGCGGTGTCGAAGGTGAACTGGCCGTTCTCGACGCCGACCTTCACGTGGTCGCCCGACTCGAGCTCGCCGTGCAGGATCTTCTCGCTGAGGCGGTCCTCGACCTCGCGCTGCATGGCGCGGCGGAGGGGACGAGCACCGAGGGTCGGGTCGAAGCCGATCTCGATGAGCTTGTCCTTCGCGTCGTCCGACAGCTCGACGGTCATGTCACGGTCGAGCAGGCGGTCGGCGAGACGCTTCACGAACAGACCGACGATCTGACGGAGCTCTTCCTTGTTCAGCTGCGGGAAGACGATGACGTCGTCGACACGGTTCAGGAACTCGGGCTTGAAGTGGCGCTTGAGCTCTTCGTCGACCTTGCCCTTCATCCGCTCGTACGAGGTCTGCGCGCTGCCCTCGACCTGGAACCCGACCGGACCACCGGCGATCGCCGACGAACCGAGGTTGGTCGTCATGATGATCACGGTGTTCTTGAAGTCGATGACGCGGCCCTGACCGTCGGTCAGGCGACCCTCTTCGAGGATCTGCAGGAGCGAGTTGAAGATGTCGGGGTGGGCCTTCTCGATCTCGTCGAAGAGCACGACCGAGAACGGCTTGCGGCGCACCTTCTCGGTGAGCTGGCCGCCCTCTTCGAAGCCGACGAACCCGGGAGGGGCACCGAACAGACGCGAGACGGTGTGCTTCTCTCCGAACTCCGACATGTCGAGGGAGATCAGCGCGCCCTCGTCGTCGAAGAGGAACTCGGCGAGCGCCTTGGCCAGCTCGGTCTTTCCGACGCCCGTGGGGCCGGCGAAGATGAACGAGCCGCTCGGACGCTTGGGGTCCTTCAGGCCCGCGCGCTGACGACGGATCGTGCGCGAAAGAGCCGCGATCGCCTCTTCCTGGCCGATGACGCGCTGATGCAACGCCTTCTCCATGAACATGAGGCGGCTGGACTCTTCTTCGGTGAGCTTGAAGACGGGGATGCCGGTCGCCTGGGCCAGAACCTCGGCGATCAGGCCCTCATCGACGACCGCGTGGGAGGCGACATCGCCCGAGCGCCACTGCTTCTCGAGACGCAGACGCTCGGCCAGGAGCGACTTCTCCTCGTCGCGGAGCGACGCGGCCTTCTCGAAGTCCTGCTCCTCGGAGGCCTGCTCCTTCTGCTCGCGCACCTTCGCGATCTTCTCGTCGAACTCGCGCAGCTCGGGCGGCGACGACAGGATCGACAGACGCAGGCGGGCACCGGCCTCGTCGATCAGGTCGATGGCCTTATCGGGCAGGAACCGGTCGCTGATGTAGCGGTCGGCGAGGTTCGCCGCCGCGACGATCGCGCCGTCGGTGATCTGCACCTTGTGGTGCGCCTCGTAGCGATCGCGCAGCCCCTTCAGGATGTTGATCGCGTGGGGCAGGCTCGGCTCGGCGACCTGGATCGGCTGGAAGCGGCGCTCGAGAGCGGCATCCTTCTCGAAGTGCTTGCGGTACTCGTCGAGCGTGGTGGCACCGATCGTCTGGAGCTCACCGCGGGCGAGGAGCGGCTTGAGGATGGATGCCGCGTCGATCGCGCCCTCGGCGGCACCCGCACCCACGAGGGTGTGGATCTCGTCGATGAAGACGATGATGTCGCCGCGCGTGCGGATCTCCTTGGTGACCTTCTTGAGACGCTCTTCGAAGTCACCGCGGTAGCGGGAACCGGCGATGAGCGAACCGAGGTCGAGCGAGTAGACCTGCTTGTCCTTCAGCGTCTCGGGGACGTCGCCCTTGACGATCGCCTGGGCCAGGCCCTCGACGACGGCCGTCTTTCCGACACCGGGCTCACCGATGAGGACGGGGTTGTTCTTGGAACGGCGCGAGAGGATCTGCATGACCCGCTCGATCTCCTTCTCGCGACCGATGACGGGGTCGAGCTTGTTGTCGCGCGCCGCCTGCGTGAGGTTGCGACCGAACTGGTCGAGCACGGCCGACCCGCCCTGCGCACCCGAGGACTGCTGCTCGCCGGCGCCGGTGGCGACACCCGCGGGCTCCTTGCCCTGGTAGCCCGAGAGCAGCTGGATGACCTGCTGGCGAACCTTGTTCAGGTCGGCGCCGAGCTTGACGAGCACTTGCGCTGCGACACCCTCGCCCTCGCGGATGAGGCCGAGGAGGATGTGCTCGGTGCCGATGTAGTTGTGGCCGAGCTGCAGCGCTTCGCGCAGCGACAGCTCGAGCACCTTCTTCGCACGCGGTGTGAAGGGGATGTGGCCGGTCGGCTGCTGCTGACCCTGGCCGATGATGTCCTGCACCTGCTCGCGGACGGCGTCGAGCGAGATGCCGAGCGACTCGAGCGCCTTCGCGGCGACGCCCTCGCCCTCGTGGATCAGTCCGAGCAGGATGTGCTCGGTGCCGATGTAGTTGTGGTTGAGCATCTTCGCCTCTTCTTGGGCGAGGACGACCACACGACGGGCACGGTCGGTGAATCTCTCGAACATCTCAGTCCCTCCAGAAATGGGCTGACAGGCACGCCTCCGCGCGCCGTACATCGAGAGTAACCAGCGGTCGGATGCCAGAGCCCCGTGTTCGCCGTGGGCATACCGGAAGCGGGGCAGGGCTTGCGGAACCTATCGATAGTCATTAACTTATCGATAACCGATAACAACGATCATCGATAAGGAGTTGTCATGGCCTCCCCCCGTCCGACCTCCCGGGTCCTCTCTCGCGGCGACACCGTCTCGTTCTGGTTCTTCGTCGTGGCCGGCATCGGCATCGCGATCTGGGCCGTCATCCGCAGCGTCGCGAACATCGCGGCCGCGGCTTCGAATCAGAACGTGCGGGTCGCCGCCCCGTTCCTCGACACGGTCGCGCAAGCCCCGATCGGTCCGAACGGCGCCCCGGTCCCGGTGGAGCTCACCGGCGCCGTCATCACCGCCCCCGCTCTGCCGCCCGCCTCCCTCGCCGCACTCTTCATCGCGGAAGGTCTCTTCGCCGCGGTCGTGGTCGCCGTGGTGACGCTGCTGCTCCTTCTCACGTCGAGCATCCTGCGCGGTCGCATCTTCAGCCGTCGCAACACGGGCCTCGTCTCTGCAGCCGGGATCGTGACACTCGTCGGCGTGGCCGGTGTCCCGTTCTTCCAGAACATGGTCGCGAACGGTGCGATCGCGTGGCTCTCGGAGCGCACCTTCGATCGCGGCGCGACCCAACTCATCGACGTGCCGACTCTCTTCGGGATCGCGTTCGTCGCCGGCCTCGCCGGGACGGTCTTCGCCGTGGGTGACCGCCTGCAGCGCGATACAGAAGGGCTCGTGTGATGGCCAACCCGTCCTGGGTGTCGGCCCGCATGGAGCGCGGCACCGTCATCCTGTTCGTCGCTGCGGGGCTGGTGATGGGCTTCGCGCTCGCGCTCCCCGCGATCCGCGCGGCGATCGACATCGCCGGAGGCAGCGGCGCGATCAGCCTCTTGACCGAAAGCGCGGTGCCCCTCACCCCCGGCGCGGACAGCGCGACGATCGTCTCCGCGACGTACGACTCGGCGCGCGTTGTCGCCGAGGGGTTGGGCGGCCAGACGCGCACTCTTCTCGTCCTCGGCGCGGCGTTCAGCGCGTTGACGACCCTGCTGACCGTCAGCGCTGTCGTCCTGTTCTTCCTCCTGCTGATGTGGCGTCGACCATTCCACCGCGCGCTCATCACAGCCACCCAGGTCGCCGGTGCCGCGCTGCTGATCGGCGGCATCCTCTCCGCGGGCCTCGGCGGTCTGGGTCGCATGATGGCCGCGGACGAGCTCAACCCGGCGGCGGGCGGGGTCTTCGTGATCGGGTTCTCCTTCGACCCGGTCTGGATGCTGGTCGGACTGGGCGTCCTCGCCCTGTCCGTCGTCTTCACCTACGGCACGCGCCTGCAGCGCGACACGGAGGGCCTCGTATGAGCCCCGCAGCCGACGACGAACCGACCGGCATCCACTGCCGACTCGACGAACTCCTCGAGTCGCGAGGCATGACCCTCACGCGCCTCAGCGAGATCGTCGGCGTCTCGGTCGTGAACCTCTCGGTGCTCAAGAACGATCGCGCGCGGGCGATCCGCTACTCGACCCTCTCGGCCATCTGCCGCGCGCTGGACTGCGAGGTCGGCGACCTGCTCGTGATCGAGCACTGAGCCGTCCGGCTGTTCCCCCTCGCGAGGAAGCCCGGGCGAATGACATCGGCCCCCGCGATTCCTCGCGGGGGCCGAACGCGACGATGTCAGCGCTTCCCGATGATCGGTACGGGGCCGTCGGCCGTCACGCCCCCACCCGACAGCACGAGGCTCGAGGTCTCCGGCCCTCCGATGCCGGTCACGTCGGCCAGGCTGAGCTGCGGAGCGATGTCGAGCGTACAGACGAGGTCGGCCGGAGGCGTCGCGAAGCCGACCGCGATCGCGTCGCCCTGGGCCGACACGGTCTCGACGGACGGCGGGCAGCTGGAGCTCCCGTACGTCATGATCGCCACGAGCGAGTCGTCGACCCACCCGGCGTTGGGCGTGAAGTCCTCGGCCTGGACCGGTGCCGCGAGTCCCGCGAGCGTCGCTCTTCCGGTCGCGGCACCGCTCACCGCGATCTCGAGATCCTTCGTGGGATCCACCCCTCCCGGCAGAGAGACCAGGGTCGGCCGCGGAACCATGTCACGGGTGCAGGCGGTGCCCTCCGACTCGGTGAGCGACACCGTGAGGACCCCGTCGGCGATCGTGGGGGTCTCGGTGCTCCGGGGGACGCACGACGAGCTCCCCCACGTGACGAGGGCGAGCGAGCGACCCCCGTTGAGCCACGCGGCTCCGATCTCGGACGACTCGGCCGGGGCCGTGGCATCCGGAGTCGAGGTGGATGAACCCGAGGACGGCGGCGCGGACGCGGCGCCGGTGGCGCATCCGGTCGCGGCACCGACGACGATCAGGCCGGCTCCGAGGAGCCCGAGGAGCGAAAGACGACGAGACATGAGACCTCCGGGGGCGAGTTGTCGTCGCTCCATCGTGGCCGAGAATCCTGGATGCCAGCGGCGAAAACCGCAGCCTGGTCTACTGCAGCGCCGACGTGAGGCGAGCGAGGTTGTCGAGGATCGTCGACCGCAGCGGCTGCAGACGCCACTCTTCGATGGTGAGCTCGCGGCTGAGACCGCGATAGACGTCTTCGACCGCGCGCATGTCGCGGACGAACTCCTGCCCGCGGACGAGCATCGAAACCTCGAGGTTCAGACCGAACGAGCGCATGTCCATGTTGCTCGACCCGATGACCGCGACCTCGTCGTCGATCGTCACGCTCTTGCTGTGCAGGATGAACGGCTTGCGGTACATCCAGATGACGACACCCGCCCGGAGGAGCGCCTCGTAGTAGCTGCGCTGAGCGTGGTAGACCATCGCCTGGTCGCCCTCTTCCGAGACGAACAGTTCGACGTGCACACCGCGCTGGCACGCGGTGGTGATCGCGAGGAGAAGTGCCTCGTCGGGAACGAAGTACGGGCTGACGATGATGATGCGTTCGCGTGCGGCGAAGAGCAGTCCGAGGAAGAGCTTGAGGTTGTTCTGAAAATCGAAGCCCGGTCCGGACGGCACGATCTGGCAATCGAGCTCGCCGGGGCCGGTGGTGACGCTGAACAGGTCGATCTCGTCGCGCAGGGTCTCGTCGGTCTCGCTGTACCAGTCGGACAGGAACACGGCGTTGATGCTGGCGACCACCGGCCCCTCCACGCGCACCATGAGGTCGACCCAGTGCAGGCCGCGCCGGATGTTCTTGCGAAGGTTGTAGGAGGAGTCGGTGACGTTCTGCGATCCCATGTAGGCGACGTCGCCGTCGATGACGAGGAGCTTCCGGTGGTTGCGCAGATCGGGTCGCTGCCAGCGTCCGCGGAGCGGCTGCACCGGCAGCATGAGGTGCCAGTGCGCCCCCATGGCATCGAGTCGTCGGAGGGTCTTCTTGTAGAAGGGTTTGCCGCGGTTGGCCCAGTGATCCAGCAGCACCCGGACGACCACGCCGCGCTCCGCAGCCTCTTCGAGGGCGCGGAAGAAGTTGTCGGTCGATTCGTCCGACTGCAGGATGTAGAACTCGACGTGCACGTAGCGTCGCGCCTGGCGGATGGCGTCGGCCATCGCATCGAGGCTCTGCTGGTAGTCGGAGATCAGGGTCGCGGCGTTGTCTCCCGCGATGGGCATGGCACCGAGGTTGCGGTTCAACCGCACCAGCGCGCGGAACCAGTCGGGGGCGTTGGGGCGCAGGGTTCCGAACTCGAGCGACGCGCTGGTGTCGTGGATGTACTCGTTGATCGCCGCCTGCTTGCGCCGACGCTTGCGGGGCAAGCGGGGGTTGCCGATGAGCAGGAAGAGGAACACGCCCACGAACGGGATGAAGTAGATCGCGAGGAGCCAGGCCATCGCCGCGGTGGGCCGACGGTTGCGCGGGACGACGATGATCGCGGCGACACGCACCACGAGGTCGATGACGAAGAAGGCGATGACGAGCCAGCTCGCTTCGAACGTGGCGTCGATCACGGGTCCTCCTGGGCGGGTTGTCCCCTCAGCGTAGTGAGTACCCCCGACACGCGACGGGACCGACGTCGGCCAGCGGCGCTGTTTAGCGGGCCGCGCTGTCGCCGGCGACGGGAGGAAGACCGCGTTTCGCACGCTCCTGCGCTTCGATGCGCGCGTATGCCTTCCGCTCCGTGCGATCCATGCGGATGGCCCCGCGCAGGATCAGGAAGAACGTCACCGACACGACGATGGTCGGCAGAATCGCCCACAACACCGGCAGCCAGGAGTCGTCCATCCCTCAAGGATACCCGGGGTCCCACCGTCCCGGCCCAGCACTCCTCCTTCACATTCGACCATGTGCAGGATCTGTCCCCATTTCGCCGCCGCGTGCCGTTTCGCGATCCACGGATCCACGACGCTCGTCGTCATGTCCACGGTCATCCGCGTCTCGTCACCCCTGTCCCTGCTCGCCCTGGTTCCGCACCTGCTCCACTGCACCCCGCGGCGCAGCCTCGTGCTCATCCCTTTCGCGAAATCGCGATCGCTCGCCGCTCTGCGCGTCGACCTCCCCGCCGACGACAGCCCCGACCTCCCTCGCGTCGCATCCACGGTCATCGGGATGGCGTGCAAGGTTCCCCTCGCGGATGCCGTGACGGTGATCGTCTACACCGACGACGCCGTGGTCGGTTCGGATCCGCTGCCGCACGGCGCGCTGCTCGACGCCGTCCGGGAACGTGCGCACATCTGCGGACTCCGCCTCGTCGACGCGCTGGTCGTGGGCGCGAACGGGTGGAGCAGCTACATCGACCCCGCGATCGCCGGTGAGCACGGGCTCGACGAGATCAGCGCTGCGGGACCCGAGCTCCCCGAGGCGTCGCCCGACCACGACCAGGCCGCCGGGGCGACCCTGCCCGCCGTCGACCTCGCCGAGAAGGAGCGCCTTGGTCGCGCGCTCGACGACGTCGACCGCCTGCTCGACATCCCGCGTCGACGGGACCGTCTGAGCGTGTCGCGCCGCCGAGCCGCGGAGGCGGTCCTCGACGAGCTGGGCGATCCGCCCGCGCTGTTCGAGAGCGTCCTCGACCCCCTCTCGACTCCGGACCGCCTCCACCGGCTCGCGAGCCTGGCCTTCGCTCTCGAACGACCGATGCTCCGCGACGTCGCCCTCATGCAGTGGGTCGGTGACATCACCGCCGGCGATGCCGTGTTCCAAGCGCAGACGCGCTTTCCCGACGGAGTGGGCTATCCGGAAGACCTCGCGCGCCCGATGTGGGGCGAGGGCGCGCAGCCCGATCTCGATCGAGTCCTCATCGCGCTCGAGCGGTGCCGTCAGGTTGCGGCGACGACGCCGCGCTCCCGGCGTCCCGGGCCGCTCGCGGCCTGCGCCTGGCTCGCCTGGGCCACCGGGCGTGGAACACACGCCGCTTTCTACGCGCAGTCGGCGCTCGAGATCGACCCCGATCACGGGCTCGGAGCGATCGTGCTGACGCTGGCCGACAGCGGCCGGCTCCCGGAATGGTTGTTCGAGCGTGTCCCGCGCTGAGCGCGGGCGCGCGTCACTTGACGAGCGGGAAGAGGATCGTCTCGCGGATGCCGAGCCCGGTGATGGCCATGAGGAGGCGGTCGATCCCCATTCCCATTCCGCCGGTCGGGGGCATCCCGTGCTCGAGAGCGCGCAGGAACTCCTCGTCGATCGACATCGCTTCGACGTCGCCGCGCGCGGCGAGCGTCGCCTGCTCGACGAAGCGCTCGCGCTGGATGACGGGGTCGACGAGCTCGGAGTATCCGGTCGCCAGCTCGAAGCCGCGAACGTACAGATCCCACTTCTCGACGACACCGGGGATCGATCTGTGCTCGCGGACGAGGGGGCTGGTGTCGACGGGGAAGTCCATGACGAACGTCGGGCGGGTCAGACCGCTCTTCACGAAGTGCTCCCAGAGCTCTTCGACCCACTTGCCGTGCGTCTCGTGCGCGGGGGCGTCGACACCGGCCTCGGCACCGAAGGCACGGAGTTCATCGAGGGGGGTCTGCGGAGTGATCGAGCGGCCCGACGCCTCCGACAGCGAGTCGTACATCGAGATCCGGTCCCACTCGCCGCCGAGGTCGTACTCGGTGCCGTCGGCCCACGTCACCGTCGTCGAACCGGCGACCGCGGCGGCGGCGTTCTGGATGAGCGTCTGCGTGAGATCGGCGATCCCGTTGTAGTCGGTGTAGGCCTGGTAGGCCTCGAGCATCGCGAACTCGGGGCTGTGCGTGGAGTCGGCACCCTCGTTGCGGAAGTTGCGGTTGATCTCGTACACGCGGTCGATGCCGCCCACCACGGCGCGCTTGAGGAAGAGTTCCGGAGCGATACGCAGGTACAGCTCGGCGTCGAATGCGTTCGAGTGCGTGACGAAGGGACGCGCACTCGCCCCACCGTGCTGGACCTGCAGCATCGGGGTCTCGACCTCGACGAAATCACGCTCGGTGAACGTGCGGCGCAGGCTGGCGTTGACCTTGGCACGGGCGAGGACGGTCTCTCGTGCACGGTCACGCACGATGAGATCGAGGAAGCGGCTGCGCACGCGGCTCTCTTCGCTGAGCTCGCTGTGGAGGTTCGGCAGCGGCAGGACGGCCTTCGCGGCGATCCGCCACTCGGCGACCATGATCGACAGCTCGCCCCGACGGCTCGAGATGACCTCTCCCGAGACGAAGACGTGATCGCCGAGGTCGACCAGTTCCTTCCAGGCCTGCAGCGATTCCTCGCCGACCGCGGCGAGCGACACCATCGCCTGGATGCGACTGCCGTCTCCGGCCTGCAGGGAGGCGAAACAGAGCTTGCCGGTGTTGCGGCTGAACACCACGCGGCCCGCGACGGCGGCGGTGACGCCGGTCTCCGCCCCCGCCTCGAGGTCGGCGTAGCGCTCGCGCAGTGCCGGAATCGTGTCCGTCACGGGAACGACGACCGGGTACGGCCCGCCCGCGGCGTCCGTGCGCTCGGCGAGCAGCCGTTCGCGCTTACCGAGGCGGACGGCCTTCTGCTCGAAGACGTCGTCTTCGGTGGGTTCGGCGGCGTCGTTCGCGGGCGCGTCGGTCATCGTGAAAGCTCCTCGGGGTCTCCCCCAGTGTATTCGCCGGGCGCGGGACCCCCGTGGCCGAGCAGCCCCGGCGAGCGTCGTTCAGCGCAGCGAGATCTCGGCGTTGTCGATGAAGCGGTGACCGCCGACGGTGGCGGCGATCAGCGCCAGCGCCCGACCGCGGTGTCCCTCCTCGACAGGGAGGAACGTCGCCGGGTCGACGACGGTGAGGTACTCCAGGGCGATGCGCTGCTCGCCCATCAGCGACGACTGCGCCGCCGCGATGCACGCGTCCACGCCCAGGTCGGCGTTCGACGCTGCCGCTTCGAGCGCACGAGGAAGCTTGGCCGCCGCGCGACGATCGGCATCCTCGAGAAGGGCGACACGGCTCGAGATCGGCAGGCCGTCTTCGGCGCGGACGGTGGGCACGACGACCGTCTCGATCGAGAAGTCGAGATCGCGGATCATCCGTTGAACGAGGAACACCCGCTGTAGGTCGCGCTCCCCGTAGACCGCCACGTCCGGACGCACGAGGTGGAAGAGCTTCGCCTCGACCGTGAGCACCCCGTCGAAGTAGAACGGTCGCGATCGTCCCTCGTACCGAAACCCGAGGTCGCCGGCGGCGACGCGCGTGGTGGCCGTTCCCGCGGGCAGGAACTCGGCCGCCGTCGGCGCGAAGACGAGGTCGACGCCCAGGTCGGCGAGAAGGTCGGCATCCGCCTCCGGCGAGCGCGGATAGGCGGCCGTCTCCTCGGCGGTTCGGAACCGCAGCGGGTTGACGAAGGTCGACACGACCACCACGTCCGCGTGCCGACGGGCCTCTCGGATCAGGTCGACGTGCCCCTCGTGCAGAGCGCCGAGCGTAGAGACGAGAGCGACGCGCGCGGCGCGTCCCGAGGGGTCGGCGCTGCGCACATCCGACAGGCGGGCGCGCAGATCGTCGAGGGTGCGGATCATCCGTCGATCGTAGCGTCCGGACCCAGCCCGTCCCCGCCGGCTCGAGTGCCCTCGGCGAGCGCCTGGTCGACGCTCGAGCGCACGAGGGCCGAGAGGTATCCGCCGGTGTTCTCCACCCCGACGCTCGACAGCAGCGCCGCGGACTGCTGCACGATCGAACGCGAGAACTCGGTCGCCGTCGCGATCGCCTCGGCATACGTCGGGCGGTCCGCTTCGGCGACGACGACGGGCTCGCAGCCGAGCTCGACGGCGAGGGCCTGCGCGATCGGCAGTACGGGGGCCGGAGCCGTCACGGCCGCGTACGCCTGGGCGAGCTGGTGCAGGTCGTGCGATGAGACCCCCGTGAAGGTGATCGCGGGGTGGATCGCGAGCGGGATGGCCCCGCACTTCACCGCCGGTCCGAGGACTCCGGTGCCGTACGCCGGGTCGGTGTGCAGCACGAGCTGCCCCGGTTGCCAGGCGCCGAGGTCGGCGAGGCCCGCGACGAGACCCTCGAGCTGGTCATGCGGCACAGCCACCACGACGAGCTCGCTGCGTCGCACGACCTCCTCCGGTGCCAGCACAGGTAGTCCCGGCAGGATCGCATCCACGCGGTCGTCGTCGGACCCCGACGTGATCCCTGTGAGAGCGTGCCCCGCCCCGGCCAGGGCCGAACCGATCACCGGACCGACCCGTCCTGCTCCGATGATCCCGACGCCCAGTCGCCCATCGCGCATATCGCTCATCCTGCCCACCTGTGAGTCCTGTCCTCCGCCGCGGCGGCCACGGTCGCGCGGGCGGTGTCCTCCATCAACGTCACTGCCGCGTCCCGGTCGAGCACGCCCACCGAGGTCTGCACCGTCCCGGCGATCACGTGCGCCGCCAACCGCCCGGTGCGTGTCGCCCGCGCCAGGGGCCCCTGGTGCAGTCCGATCGACTGCAGTCGGGCCAGCGGGAACACCGACAGCGATCGCCAGATCCACCCGCGCCGGAGGAACAAGGCGTCAGACGTCAATAGCGCGCCGTTCCGTCGCCACGACAGCGGGCGGAGGAGGCGGGCACGGCGCGGGGTCGTGACGTAGGGGTCGTCCTCCGCGGGACCCAGCATGCCGTCCTGGATGACCCGAGACCAGCCGTCGACGGGAAGGGCGGGCGCAAGGATCCGCAGCACACGCTCGACGTCGTCCCTCGTGCCCACCGGCAGGACGGCAGCGAGTTGGTCTGTAGACGAATCGGTGGAGGAGCGACCCGACAGGCGGTTGATCGAGACCGACCACCATCCGAACGGCCGCCACAGCAGCGGTTGGCGCACCTCGATCGCGTGCACGCGTCCGGGGGGCACGACCTCGCTGATCGTCGTGAAGAGCCCGAATGTCACCCGCACGCCGTCCGCGGTGGGTGCGATCGAGTACCGCAGCCCGCGTGCGATGGACCGCACGTAGTACGCCCCATAGGCGAGGAAGGTGGGGACGACCGTGAACAACAGCCACACCGTCGAGATCGAGGCCGCGACGACGATCGCCGCGACGAGGCCGAGCAGCCAGAACATCGATCCGCTCAGCACCCGAGAGGCCACGAGCCGCCCGAGCGGGATCCGCACGATGCTCTCGGGCTCGGCATCCGAGAAGTCCTCCCCCTCGACGAGTCCATGGATGCCGGAACCCACGGCCGCAGCCGTCGCCCGCGCGAACGATCCCCCGGCGACGGCGTTCGGTCCGGTGCTCGGACCGGCGTCCGGCACGGCCTCTGCGAGGCGACGCCCCGAGGCGAGCCGCAGGATGTCGCTGCGCAGGGCGTCGGCGTCCCTCGCCGACAGGTACTCGAGCTTGACGTTGGCATCCAGCCCGGCGCCCACCACTTCGAGCTTCGCGAGCCCGAGGAGCCGCGCGACCATCGGGCGGGTGAGGTTCACGCCCTGCACCCGGTCGAGGGGCGCGCGTCGGTGGGTGCGGAAGAGGACGCCGGAGCGCACTTCCACGTCGTCGCCGATGCGCAGCGTGTGGAACCGCCACGACAGGCGGAAGGCGCCCAGGAGGATCAGCAGCACCACCACGACGACACCCGTGGCGATGAGCAGGAGGTTGTTCGCGAAGAGGAAGTCGACGGGGTCCGGCGGCATCACCCCCGGCGGAAGGTCGGTGAACATCGGAAGGAAGAGCTCGAACAGACGCTCGCGCAGGTTGGCGACGAGGACGCCGATCATCACGAGCAGGAAAAGCCCTCCGCGCAGGAGCGGGGTCAACGGGTGCAGGCGGTGCCACTCGCCGTCGCTCATCGGCGACCGGGTCGCGATCCGGCCGCCGCGGGGAGCCGGTTGCGGCGCGGGATCCGTCACAGGCCGGTCCGACGTGTCTCGGCGACGGCGATGAGCGTGTCGCGCAGCTGCTCGGCAGCGGCCTGGGTCAGTCCAGGAATGGTGACGCCGGTCGAGGCGGCAGCGGTGACGAGCTTGAGCTGCGCGATGCCGAAGCCTCGGTCGAGGGGTCCGTGAGTGATGTCGACGAGCTGCATCCGGCCGTAGGGCACCGCCACGACGCGCTGCCAGAGGATGCCCCGGCGGAAGACGAGGTCATCGCGCCGCAGTTGATAGCCGAACGATCGCGCCTGCCGCGGGGTGATGACGAGGCCGACGATCGTGATCACCGACAGGATCCCCGCGGGGATCCACGGCCAGGGCACGTGCAGGAAGAACTGCAGCGCGAACGCGGCCGCGAGGACGACCACGAGGAACGCGCCCTGCAAGATGAGCTGCACCCGCACGTACGCGCGAGCCAACTGGTGCCACGTGCCGTCGCCGAGCGGAAGACGCCCGACGCCGCGCGGCTCGAGGATGCGCGGAAACGTCCCCTCGTCGAGAACGCGAGACGCGCTCACCCCGTCCGCATCGCGAGCGACGGCACCCGGTCCGGTGCCGAGCCCTTCGGAGCGCTCGACCGCTTCCCGCGCAACCGCCCCAGGCTCAGCCCGTTCCCGCAGAACCGCCTCACGCTCAGCCACCTCCTGCGCAGCGTCTTCGCGCTCAGCCCCATCCGGCTGAGCCGCGTCCCGCTCGACCGCTTCCCGCTCAGCCGCCTCCCCCTCAGCGGGGAGCGGCGTCCGCTCCGGGAAGTCCGGGCTGTTCGTCATCGTCGTCCTTCCGGATGGTGCAGAGTTGCTCGGCCACGAGACCCGCGACGACGAGGACGACTCCGCACACGACCGTCGCGATGATCGATCCCATCGAGCCTACCGACGGAGTCACCGGGCGGGTGAGGAGGAACGACAACAGCCCCGCACCGAAGCCCGTCGCCGCCGCCCCGACGAGCGACGACGCCTTCGCCAGCATGGCGACGCGCAACGCGCGGAAGGGGTCGATCCGTCGTGTGACGCGACCCCGGGTCGCGCGGGCGATCGGCACCGCCAGGGCGACGATCACCGCCCCCAGCAGGACGAGGATCGTGGGCAGGCTCGCGGCGGGAGAGAACGTCGGTCGCCCCATCGCGGCGAGGACGGTGTCGAGGATGAACCCGCACACCGCGCCGATCACGGCCGCGATGAGGAGGATTCCCGCGCCCGTGCGCTTCATCGTTCCCCTCCCCGCAGGCCATCGAGCAGGTCCTGAACGCGACCGCGTCCGGGGAGATCGGCATCCGGATCCACGTCCACCCACGGCTCGAGCACGAACGCGCGCTCGTGGGCACGCGGGTGCGGCACCGTGAGATCGTCGTCGTCGATGCGTTCGTCGGCGTAGGCGATGAGGTCGAGATCGAGGGTCCGGTCTCCCCAGCGCTCACGACGGACGCGTCCGTGCTCGGCCTCGATGCGGTGCAGCTCGCGCAGTAGCGGGCGCGGCGCGAGCCGGGTGGTCACGAGGGCGACCGCGTTGAGGTAACGGGGCGCGTCCTCGTCCTCTCCCTGCAACGTGACCGCCACCGTCTCGAGCGGTGCCGACACGCGCACAGCGGTCGTGAGCGGCAGCGCACGCAGCGCCGCGATGGCCGCGTGCAGGGTCTCGGCACGGTCACCGAGATTCGCACCGAGGGCGACGACCGCTTCCACGGGGGCGTCTCTCGGGGCGTCGCCGATGCCGTGGGCCAAGCGCACGCTCATTCGCGACCGCGCCGAATGGTCACGGCGACATCACCGAACGGCACGGTGATGGGGGCGGCCGGCTTGTGCACCGTGACCGTCACCTCCTCCACGCGCGGGTCGACGAGGACGTCGTCGGCGATGCGCTGCGCGAGTGTCTCGAGCAGGTCGGCGGGCTCGCCCTCGACGATCTCGACGATGCGTTCCGCGAGCTCCCCGTAGTGCACGGTGTCGCGCACGTCGTCGGTCGCCGCCGCGATGTGCAGAGGCAGACGCAACCGCACGTCCACGACGAACTCCTGCCCGTCGCGCTTCTCGTCGGCGTACACCCCGTGATAACCGAAGGCGCGCACCCCCGTGAGGGTGATCTCGTCGACGGCATCCATCAGGCCTCCCAGGCGCGGGCGACGGCGAGCGCGTCGCGGGTGGTCGGAACATCGTGCACGCGGACGGCCCACGCCCCGGAGCGCGCGGCGAGGGCACTCGTGACAGCCGTGGCGAGGTCGCGGCGGGCGAGGTCGGCGTCGTCGCCGAGCAGCTCGGCGAGGAACCGCTTGCGGCTCGTCCCGATCAGCACGCGCGAACCGAGCGCGGCGATCGTGGGGATCGCGCGCAGCACGTCCCAGTTCTGGATGCCACGTTTGCCGAAGCCGATGCCCGGGTCGACGACGATGCGATCCGGCGCGATTCCCGCGGCGCGGGCCGCCGCCACGCGTTCGGCCAGCTCGTCGGCCACCTCCCGTCCGACGTCGACGTAGTCGGCCCGGGCGTACATGTCGGTGGAGGGGCCACGCCAGTGACCGAGCGCGATCTCGGCGTCGGTCTCGGCGACGGCGTCGAGCATGTCGGGGTCGGCGAGGCCGCCCGACACGTCGTTCACGATCCGCGCGCCGGCCTCGACCGCCGCCCGAGCGGTCGAGGCGTTCATCGTGTCGATGCTCACGACCGCGCCTTCGGATGCCAGCGCCTCGACGACCGGCAGCACGCGCTGCTGCTCGACGCGCGGGGCGACCCGCTCTGCGCCGGGCCGCGTCGACTCGCCGCCGATGTCGAGGAGGTCCGCCCCCTGCGCGCGCAGGGAACGCGCGTGCGCGATCGCCACGTCGGGATCGAGATAACGGCCGCCGTCGCTGAACGAGTCGGGGGTGACGTTCACGATCGCCATGATGAGGGTCACGCGCGCGTTCCGATCAGGGCGACGAGCTCGGCGCGGGCGACGGGGTCCGTGTACACGCCGCGCGCGGCGATCGTGACGGTCGAGGCATCCAGCTGCCGCCCGCCGCGCATCGTCACGCACTCGTGGACGGCATCCAGCACGACGAGCACTCCTCGCGCATCGAGGGCGGATGCCACGGTGTCGGCCACCTGCTCGCCGAGGCGTTCCTGCACCTGCGGACGCGACGACAGGATGTCGATGACCCGGGGCAGGGCGCCGAGCCCCACGACTTCTTCACCCGGAAGGTAGGCGACGTGCGCGCGCCCGCGGAACGGCAGGAGGTGGTGCTCGCACATCGAGCGAAACGAGATGTCCCGCAGCATCACGGCACCGGACGGGAGGGTGTCCGGCGCCGGCCCGCGTGTCACCGAGATGGTGTGCGCGAGGGGTGCACCGGCATCCTGATCCACTCCGCCGAAGAACTCGCTCCACGACTCGGCGACGCGGGTCGGCGTCTGCCGGAGCCCGGGGCGGTCGGGGTCTTCTCCGATCGCCTCGAGCAACTCGCGTACGAGCGCGGCGACGCGCTCCCGGTCGACGGCCACGGCGCCTTAAGCCGTGGCCGGTCGCGTCTGTCCGCTCGGGCGGCGCTGCGCCTGCGTCGCGGTCTGCGACTCCGACTCCACCGAGGCGGCGACCCCGGCGGGGGCGGGGCGACGGGGGACGTCGACGGGGGGCAGGGTCGAGACCGGGCGGTCGCCGGACGACAGCCACTGCGGACGCGGCGGAAGACGCTTGACGTCCTTGAAGATCTCGGCGAGCTCGATGTGGTCGAGCGTCTCTTTCTCGAGCAGTTCGAGAGCGAGGCGGTCGAGCACGTCGCGGTTGTCGTTGATCACCTGGTAGGCCTCGTTGTGCGCCTGCTCGATCAGCGCGCGCACCTGGGCGTCGACGCGCTCGGCGATGCGCTCCGAGAAGTCACGCCCGTGACCCATGTCACGGCCCATGAAGACCTCGCCCGACGAGGAGCCGAGCTTGACCGGGCCGACCTCGTTGGTCATGCCGTACTCGGTGACCATCTTGCGGGCGATGCTCGTCGCCTTCTCGATGTCGTTCGAGGCGCCGGTGGTGGGGTCGTGGAAGACGATCTCCTCCGCGACGCGGCCGCCCATGGCGTAGGTCAGCTGGTCCTGCAGCTCGTTGCGGGTGACGGAGTACTTGTCGTCGAGCGGCAGCACCATCGTGTAGCCGAGCGCCTTGCCGCGGGGAAGGATCGTGACCTTGGTGACGGGGTCGGTGTGGTTCATCGCCGCTGCCGCGAGAGCGTGTCCGCCCTCGTGGTAAGCCGTGATGAGCTTCTCTTTGTCCTTCATCACGCGGGTGCGGCGCTGCGGACCGGCGATGACGCGGTCGATCGCCTCGTCGAGGGCCCGGTTGTCGATGAGCTGCGCGTTCGAGCGGGCCGTCAGAAGAGCCGCCTCGTTCAGCACGTTCGCGAGATCAGCACCGGTGAAGCCGGGCGTCTTGCGGGCGACGACCTCGAGGTCGACAGAGTCGGACAGGGGCTTGCCGCGGCCGTGCACCTCGAGGATGCGCTGGCGACCCTTGAGGTCGGGGGCGTCGACGCCGATCTGACGGTCGAAGCGGCCCGGACGCAGCAGAGCCGGGTCGAGGATGTCGGGGCGGTTGGTCGCCGCGATCACGATGACGTTGACCTTGGGGTCGAAGCCGTCCATCTCGACGAGCATCTGGTTCAGCGTCTGCTCGCGTTCGTCGTGCCCGCCGCCCATGCCGGCGCCGCGATGGCGACCGACGGCGTCGATCTCGTCGATGAAGATGATGGCCGGCGAGCTCTCTTTGGCCTGGTTGAACAGGTCGCGCACGCGGCTCGCGCCGACACCAACGAACATCTCGACGAAGTCGGAACCCGAGATCGAGTAGAACGGCACGCCGGCCTCGCCGGCGACGGCGCGGGCCAGGAGGGTCTTACCGGTTCCGGGAGGGCCGTACAGAAGCACGCCCTTCGGGATGCGGGCACCGACCTCTTCGAACTTCTTCGGGTCCTTGAGGAATTCCTTGATCTCGTCGAGCTCTTCGATCGCCTCGTCGGAACCCGCGACGTCCTGGAAGGTGACGGTGGGCGTCTCTTTCGTCACGAGCTTCGCGCGCGACTTGCCGAACTGCATGACCTTGCTGCCGCCGCCCTGGGCGCTCGAGAGCAGCCACCAGAAGAGCAGGCCGAGCAGCACGAGGGGGATCATCAGGCCGAGGATGCTGTCGAACCAGCTGGGCTTGGGGACGATGTCGTTGAAGCCGTCAGCCGGCGCGGCGCTGTCGATCGCGCTCGCCACCTCGTTCGCACGGGCCTGGCTGTAGTAGAACTGCACGTCGTTCGCACCCTCGAACGGCTGCGACAGCGTGAGGTCGACGCGCTGGTCGGGGTCGTTGGTCACCACCTGGGTGACCGTCCCGCCCTTGAGCAGGTCGAGACCCTCTTTGGTGGAGATCTGTCGAGCGCCGCTCAGGTTCGAGATGAGCGAGAAACCGATGACCAGAAGCAGGCCGACCAGCAGAACGTAGATGATCGGGTTGCGCGTGATCTTCTTGAAATCCATGGTGGGCGAGCCCAGCCCTTTCGTGATCCGCTCCAGATAAAAGCGGTGGGATCAGGGTAACGCTCAGCGGCTATGCCGAGTCTGTGCGTTCGTCGTGGGCGTATCCGGCCGTCAGGAGTACACGTGCGGCGCGAGCACCGCCACGTCGCGGAGGTTGCGGTATTTCTCGGCGTAGTCGAGCCCGTATCCGATGACGAAGTCGTTGGGGATGTCGAAGCCCACGTACCGGCAGTCGACCTCGACCTTCATGGCATCCGGCTTGCGAAGGAGGGCGAGCACCTCGACCGACTCCGCTCCGCGCGAGGCGAAGTTCTCGAGCAGCCAGCTCAGGGTGAGGCCGGAGTCGATGATGTCCTCGACGATCAGCACGTGCTTGCCGGTGATGTCGGTGTCGAGGTCTTTGCGGATCTGCACGACACCGCTCGAGCGCGTGCTCGCGCCGTACGACGACACGGCCATCCAGTCCATCGTGATGTGCATGGGCAGGTGCCGCGCGAAGTCGGCCATGACCATGACGGCCCCCTTGAGCACGCCCACGAGCACGACGTCTTTGCCGGAATAGTCGGCGACGACCTGCTGCGCCAGTTCGGCGAGCTTCTCGTGGATCTGCTCCTCGGTGAGGAGGACTTCGCTGATGTCGTCGGAGATGTCGGCCGCGCGCATTCGGAAAGTCTACGTCGGTCGATTCAGGATGCCGCCCGCGCGACGACCTCGATCCGCCCGCCGACGCGGCGCGCGAGGCATCCGGGCAGATCGATCGGGCCCTGCCCGCGCCAGTCGGTGGCCAGACGCGCGACCTCGAGGGTCTGGGTGCGCGTCAAGGACACCCCGAACTCGCTCTCGACCACGTACCGCACGATCCGGTTGCGCAGCGCCGCGGGGTTCGCCGCCAACGCCGCCACCGAGACCGAGATCCCCGCCTCGGCGTGCTCGACGATGTCTTCGATCGTCTCGTCGATCATGTCCTGGAAAGCCGCCGCATCCTCGCGCAGCTGCTCCGCGGTGCGGGCGAGGGCCTCCGCGACGCCGGGACCGAGCTCGGCCTCGAGCACCGGCAGAACGCGCTCGCGCACCCGCACCCGCGTGTACGCGGGATCGGTGTTGTGCGGATCGGTCCACGGGTCGAGCCCCACCGCGGCGCAGGCCGCCACGGTCGTCGCCCGGCGCACCGCGAGGAGGGGGCGCAGCCACGTGGGGCCGGTGGCATCCTGTCGCTCGGGCGCCATGCCCGCCAGGCTCGTGGCCCCGGCTCCGCGCGCCAGGCCGAGGAGCACCGACTCGGCCTGGTCGTCGAGGGTGTGGCCGAGGAGCACCGCGCTGGCGCCCGCGTCCGCCGCCGCGCGCGAGAGACCGGCGTAGCGCGCGGTCCGCGCGTCCGCCTCGGGCCCGTCGGCCGAGCCGACCTCGACCGCGACGACTCGGGCCTCGAGCCCGAGAGCGCGCGCCTTCTGCGCGGCGGCCGCGGCCACGGCATCCGATCCGTCCTGAAGTCCGTGATCGATGACGACCGCCTCGGCCCGGATGCCGGCGCGCGGCGCCTCGAAGGCCGTCGCGGCAGCGAGGGCCAGCGAGTCCGGTCCGCCCGAGAGAGCGACGACGACGGACCCGTCGATCCGGGCGAGGGCGGTGCGCACGGCGCGACGCACCTCGGCGACGGACGGGTCGAGTCCGGGGCGGTGATCCATGCCTCCACGCTAGCGGCGCCCCGACTCCGGCCACGGGCGGCTCCCGACTAGGCTGGGCGCGGAAATCCACAGATCTAAGGAGCACGAGTATGGGCGCTTACGACGCCGTCATCGAGATTCCCCGCGGCAGCCGCGTGAAGTACGAAGTCGACCACGGCACCGGCCGCGTCTACCTCGACCGCATCCTCTACACGGTGTTCGGCTACCCGGCCAACTACGGCTTCTTCGAGAACACGCTCGGCGAAGACGGCGACCCGCTCGACGTGCTCGTGCTGCTCGACCGCGAGCTGCACCCCGGCATCCTCGCGAAGGTGCGCCCCGTCGGCGTGCTCAAGATGAGCGACGAGGCCGGCGGCGACGACAAGGTCGTGGCCGTGCTCGCCAAGGACCCGCGCTGGGACCACATCCAGGACGTCGGAGACATCGACGAGTGGACCAAGAAGGAGATCACGCACTTCTTCGAGCACTACAAGGACCTGGAGCCCAACAAGTGGGTCAAGGTCGACGAGTGGGCGGATGCCGCCGAGGCCGAGCGCCTGGTGAGCGAGGCGTTCACGCGCTTCGACGAGCACGACGCGCAGACCAAGACGCAGGGTTCGGGCGAGGCGCCCAACACGCTCTGAATCACGCTCTCACGCGAAGAACCCCCCGGTCTCGGACCGGGGGGTTCTCTCGTTCAGACGTCGATTCCGCGCCAGCGCAGCCAGGGCGCCGGGTCGGTCGTCCCGCCCCACGGCGGGTAGACCTCGAAGTGGAGGTGGCAGCCGAACGAGTTACCCGTCTGCCCGGCGGCCGCGATCTGCTGGCCCGACGAGACCCATTGGCCGTACGAGACGTAGATGCCGCCGTCGACGATGTGGGCGTAGCCCGTGCCGGAGCCGTCGGGGTGCTCGATGCGGATGTAGTTGCCGTAACCGCCGTTGTAGCCGGCGTAGGTCACGCGTCCGTCGAATGCCGCGTAGATCGGCGACCAGCAGCCAGCACCGAAGTCGAGACCGAGGTGCCACGAGCTCGCGCAGTAGCTGCCGTTGCACTGGCTTGAGCGCGGGCCGTAGCCCGAGGTCGTGCCGGCCCACGACGGGCGAGACCAACCGCCCGGGCCGCCGCCGTTGCCGCCGCCACCTCCGCCACCGCCGCTGTCGCCACCGCCGCCGCCGTTGTTGTTATTGGCGTTGTCGCGCGCTTCCTGTTCGCGACGCTCGCGCTCGGCGCGGTCGCGCGCCTCCGCCTCTTCGCGGGCCTTGCGCTCACGCTCTTCGCGGGCCTTGCGCTCCGCCTCGACGCCCGCCTGGTAATCGGCGACGGTCTTCGCGGTCGTGTCCTGGAGGGCGGCCAGCTGCGCCTCGAGCGTCGCCTGGTTGGCCTGCTGCGCGGCGAGGGCGTCCTGCGCGGCCGCGGCGGCCTGCTGCGCGGCGACCATCTTCTCTTCGGCGATCTTCTGCAGACGATCGCGCTCGGCGCGTGCGTCGTTCGCCTGGTTGCTGAGATTCTTCGCGTTGTCGCGAGCCGTGACCGCGGCGGCGTAGACCGCGCGGTTGCGGTCGACGAGCTTGTCCATCGTGCCGAGCTTGGCGAGCAGGTCGTCCGCCGTCGCGGCCGAACCGGAGAAGAACAGGTCGAGGGAGGTGTCGTCGCCGCCGGCGCGGTAGAGCTGCGCGGCGACCTTGCCGGCCTTGGTCGCGGCATCCGTCGCCTTCTGCGCCTCGGCGTCGGCCTGCGACTGGATCTGCTGAGCCCGGTAGTCGGCGTCGAAGTACGCCTGCTGCGCGGTGTAGTACTCGTCGGAGCGGGCGACCACCTCGGCCTGCGTGCGCGCAACTTCGGACTGCAGCTGCTGGATGAGGCCCTGGATCCGGGTGATCTCGGCGGCCTTCGCGGCCTCGTTCGCGCGGGCCGCTTCGACGTCGTCCCACGAGGGGTAGTCGGCGGCGTAGGCGGGCGATCCGAACGACGGCACGGTCGCGCCGAAGGCCCCGACCGCGACGGCCCCGAGGGCACCGAGCTTCAGCGCACTCCGTCGGTCGAGCGACGGCCACAGGCGGCGCCGCTCATTCGCAGAGGGCGCGCAACCGCAGTCGTCTTGATCTTCGGGGCGCTCGAGCGTCACGGGAATACCTTCTCTCACCGGTTCGCAACTCGGAACACAGTAGCAACACGAGTCACAGGAGCAACAGAGCGAGTTCCCGCCGTTGCGCCTCATTGTCGGCCCCGTCGGGCCCTCTGACGCGGACGCCACGCCCTCGATTGGCAATCTCGCGAATCATGAAGTAGGCTCGGTCGTCGGCAAGCGAGAGCGAAACCGCAAGGTTTCTCCCTCATCCGGCCCCATCGTTTAGCGGCCTAGGACGCCGCCCTTTCACGGCGGTAGCACGGGTTCGAATCCCGTTGGGGTCACTCACCGGTTACAACTAAAAATGCATGGCCCTGTAGCGCAGTTGGTTAGCGTGCCGCCCTGTCACGGCGGAGGTCGCGGGTTCAAGTCCCGTCAGGGTCGCTCTGAGCGACGGGCCCTTTTCGGAGGGCCTTTCGTTTCGGTCGCGGCATCCATGGTGTCGCGAGGCTCTGTAGCTCAGTTGGTAGAGCGCACGACTGAAAATCGTGAGGTCACGGGATCGACGCCCGTCGGAGCCACAAGGATCGTCATTACAACGGTCCTAGAAACCCTCGCCTAGCTTCTACATGGCGGGGGTTTTGCTTTACCACCGGCCAGTGGTGCCTTCTGATAGCGATCATCCGACTTCGACTTGTTGACTGAGCGAGCGAAGCAAGTGGAGCCGTCGGTGGTACCCCCAAAGTGATGCGCGACTCAGGCGCGTACGACCACGGGCACGCAACTCGTAGCACCAGAGCTCCCAGGCGGTTATGACGCCGACGACCTGGCGCGACGAACTCGCCATGATGGATCGCGCCTCAGGAGATCGCAGACGCGGACGACGTGTGAGAAATTCGCTACTCGATTCAGGTCCGGCCTAGCGGCCGGTACCGTGGCAGAGTGCAAGCCCGCACCCGACACAGCTGGCACAGGCACTGATGCCATGATGGGCCAACGGGTTACGAACCGTTCTCGATCGTTGACGTCGAGGTCGACGAGCACAATCCACGATTCGCCGAGCCCGTTGTAGGACAACGGGAAGCTATCAATGCACTTCTTGCCCAAGGACCTGGCAAGCTCTTGAACCTCGCAGAGGACATAGCCGTGCTCGGGCAGCTGGATCCCATCAATCCGCCGATTGTCATGCGCGAGGGTAGCCGTGTAGTCGTACTGGAGGGGAATCGCCGGTTCGCGGCGTTGAAGCTTCTTCGCAATCCGGACATAGCAATCGCGCCGGCAACTCAGAAGGCCTTGGCCCGAATCAGAAAGAAGGCGATGGACCTCGGGCAAACGGGTGAGGGGCCTGGCCAAGTTGACTGTTACGTCGTCGACGATCGCGATGCCGCTCAGCGGTGGATCGAGCTGCGGCACACTGGCCAGAACGACGGTGTAGGCACAGACCCCTGGAACTCCTACCAAAGCGCCGCGTTCCGTCCTCGCCCAACTGCCGAGTACCGCGCCGTACTGTTCGTTCGCAAGGTCCTGACGACGTTCGCGGACGACACTGAGCTGATCAACGACGTGCGAAGTGTTCGCGATGGCGGGAAGTTCACCAACCTAGCTCGCCTGCTGAGCCGACCCTATGTTCGCTCCCAGATGATGATCGACATAAGGAACGACGTTGTGTCGCTCGACCCGGAGAATGACCTGACCAACGACATTCTGCGTGTCGTTTTCCATGATCTCACAACGATCAAGGTCGATTCAATCAAGACAGGCGACCAGCAAGACGATTACATAGATGGGGTCGTAGCAGCTGTGTCCGACAGGCACCGCGAGAATCGCCCTGACGATGAAGCTGGCGCGGAGTTCGCAGGTGAGCACGAGGGAGCATCAACGGGGGGCGGGCAGCCGAACCCAGCCGCAAGGGGCGGGAGGGGCGGCGATCACGAGAAGGCCAGCGACCCGCATCCGGTCGCAAGAGAGAGCCAAGATGAGCCGACTCGCAGGCGGAAGAACGCCCCCAAAGGCGAAGCTCGGATCTTCTACGGACTCGTTCTAAAGCACGTCGACCTGCGCACAAGCAAGCTTCTCAAGGAAGCGCAGAAGCTCAAGATCGACGAAGCGGCAGGGGTCACTGCGATCATGGTACGAGTGATCCTCGAGATGGCGATGACCGACATTGGCGCCTCGCGCGGTTGGTTCACGGAGGGCGCGAAACTTCGGACCAAGTTTCGCAAGTCGCTGCTCGTGCTAGATCCGGATGCCGAGAATTCGCAGAAGCGCGATAAGGCGCTGGATATGGCTTGGATCAAGACTCAGTCGGGGGACGGCGATGGGCTCGCGGTCGACGAGATGAACGCATACGTTCACAATTTCATGGCGGTTCCAACGCCTGACGCCGTCCGCGCGCTGACCACGACGTTCCGGCCGCTTTTGCAACGACTGGACGACTTCGCAGGAGCCAATCCGGCATGAGATTTCGTTCCCTCAGCCCACTGCGCTACCCAGGCGGCAAGAGTCGTTTGGCTGACTACTTGGCGCGCCTCGTCAGCTCGCAGAGCCCACGCCCACGTGAGTACGCAGAGCCGTTCGCGGGAGGAGCGGGCGCCGCTCTTCGACTGTTGGCGAACGAGGAAGTCCGCCACGCTCATATCAACGATCTGGATCCGGGAATTGCTGCTTTCTGGCGCTCACTCTTCACCTCAACGGAGGATTTCTCTCAGCTGATACTGAGCGTCGCCCTGAGCATCGACGAATGGCATCGGATGCGCGACATTTACGCAAATCCGACGCAGTACGACGATCTCGAACTCGGGTTTGCGACGTTCTACCTGAATCGCACGAATCGGTCAGGCATCCTTCGCGCGAGACCCATCGGAGGGCTCGAACAGACTGGGAATTGGAAGATCGACGCGCGATTCAATCGCGATGATCTTGCCGACAAGGTCCGCTACGTCGGCGAATACAGGAACCGCGTGACAGTCACTGAGCTCGACGCGCGTGATTTCTTACTGAAGATGGAGCGTCACACCAGCGACGTCCTCGTGTATGTCGATCCCCCCTATCTCGTGCAGGGAGAACGCCTCTATCTCGACGGACTTTCGTACGACGATCACACGCAACTCGCCGCCCAGCTTCGCACAGTCGACCTGCCCTGGTTCATGACCTACGACGCAGACGAGCGGATCCCTAACGAGCTTTATGCGGGACTTCGTTGTGCGTCGTTCGACATTGCCCACACGGCTGCGACACAACACATCGGGTCCGAGTACGCCGTCTTCGCTGAAGGGATCACGGTCCCAGATCTTGAGATCATCCGCGGGAACACCGCCCGATGGATCGCTTAGCTGTGAGTTCGCCGTGGGTAGAGCTGTTCTACTCGCGTCCTACGCCCGCGGCCTGACCCACTCACTAGGCTCCAGACCAAGAAACGCATCGGGTCAGCAGTCTGGAGCCTAGTGAGTGGGTTGTGCACGTGCGTGTTGCACCCACGACCGGCTTCAAGTACTGTGAGCACCGGTAGCGAGGGCTGAAATAGTGCTCCGCGCGCCGACTCGAGAAGCCCACGCCGCGTGCGTGGGCTTCTGCGTTGTCGCGTGTTTGCTCGATACTGAAGACATGCTCCTGGCTTACATCGACGAGATCGGAGAGCCCGGAGCATTCATCTCCCGGGATCACGAACGCTTCCATACGAGCCCCTCCTTCGGGTACGCAGGCTTCGTAATCGAGGCGGAGTGCGCTCGAGGCTTTGGGCAGCGATTCACTCACGAGAAGCGAACGCTATTCGCGTCCGAGTTGGTCGATCACCCCAACCCCGGACAGTGGGAGAAGAAGGGGGCGTCGATGTTCCGACCCACGACAGCTGCCACCCATCCTCAGCATCTCAGAGTCTTCAGCGGCCTGGTAAAGACTATGAGATCGATGCGTGGGATGCTCTTCTACTACGCCGACGAAAAGCCGCTCGGCACGCCGAAGCAGACGAACCTAGACCCTGCGGCGCGCGAAACCGCAGCGATGCAAGAGACTCTCAACCGCCTTTGCACCTACGCAGAGCGACGCGGGCAGAACCTACTAGTCATGATCGACCAGATCAACGAAAAGACTCGCGCCGAACGCCTGCCGCAGATGTACGGCCACATTTTCCGTCGGTCTGCTGATCGCCCAGAGATGAAGCGAATCGTCGAGCCCCCGATGCACGTCGACAGTGTCCTGAGCGCGAACATCCAGTTCGCCGATTGGATCGCCGCCGCTACGACACGAGCGATAGACAATCAGCTAGTTCGCGACTCGCCGTATCACTGGGTACCAGCGTCGTGGAGCCACACGATGTCCGGCGGCTTCACGCACGAGTCGAAGCTCCACCTTTGGCACCGCGGTGTCGACGATATCCACAACTCAGCACTGTTCTTCAAAGAGCGGCCCCTCTACCCGATCGCTGCTGGTCACCGCATTAGCGATGGCTTGCCTTCCGCGACGCTCCGGAAGATTCATGCCGCAGCTGTTCGTGCAGAAGAGAGCCAACGCAAGAGGTGACCAACTTCTTGTGTTGATCACGGGCCGGGAACTTCGCCGAAACCACCCAGCACAGCCACCACCAACGAGTGCAGTTTCCGCGGACTCACGCGACGAACGCGCGCTCGTGAGCGCTCGTAGACCCGGCGTACACAACTGAAAATCGTGAGGTCACGGGATCGACGCCCGTCGGAGCCACTGCGACCTTCGTGTGGCTCATACACACGGGGGCTCTTTTGTTTCCGGATGCCGCAATGTCGGCGCCTACGGCCTTTCGCGCTGCTCGACGCCCCCTCTGGTCGCCGCGATGTCGCGGCCCGCGCCGAGAACGGATGACGCGCGCGACAGGTCACCCCGACGAGTATTCACAGCTCAGCCGAGAGCCGCATTGCAGTGGCATTACCCCTTCTGCGACACGCCACCCGGCTCGTTGAGCGCTACGCGTGAGGGTGAGCTTGAGCGCGAACCGGGTGAAGAACGGTGATGCACCATCACCGGTCGCTAGCCTCCTCCTAGGCATGCATACATGCCATACATAGCGAAGGGGCAAGGAAATGACAGCAACGACAACGCTCGAAAGAGCGCGTTCCGCAGTGAGCAGGCGGGCTCTTGCGGCAGCACTGGCATTCGTCGCAGTCTTCGGCATCGCGGTCGGCGCTGCCGCCCCCGCGCACGCCGGAATCGGCATGTGGTACGTCAGCTCGAGCTGGGTCCAGTCATACGCAGCGCTGACCTCCACGGGCGGAGACGGGTACTTCCAGGCGAAGGCGGTCTTGGGCGGAAACGTCAAGTGGGGCAAGTACTCGCCGAACAACACCCAGGCCCAGGCCGATGGGTTCAGCTTTAGCCACAGTGCGTTCCTCTTTCAGAACGGTCGCGTCTGGAAGAGCGGGTAACGGGTGGGCAGCGCACGCGAGCGGC
>NZ_JARHXC010000317.1:0-7954 GCF_029222405.1 Microbacterium sp. Kw_RZR3
TCTTGAAAAGCTTCTGCTGCTTCTTCGCGACGGGGGAGTCGCCCGCGATCACGCGTCCGCGCCGGGCGCGACGGGTGTCGACGACCGATCCGATCGCGAGAGCCAGCGTGATGCCCCAGCTGAGCCACGCGAGGGCGGTGCGCCACGTGAAGGGCTCGTCGTTGCGCAGAGCCCGCAGGAGCGTGATGCCACCCGTGATGGCGCTGAGAAGACCCGTTCCGAAGATGTACTGGCGCATGTGTTCAACCTACCGAGGAGCGCGTTGCGACGCCGCGCCTTGACAGGCGGGGCGTCCATATCGCATCCCGTCCAGCCCTCTGCGCCGCTCGATGCCGCTGTTAGCCTGAGGTCGATCCCCGAGGAGGACCTGTGACCCAGGCCGATTTCGTCGTCGTCGCCAACCGCCTTCCCGTCGACCGCACCCCGGACGGTGAAGGGTGGCGTCGTTCCCCCGGCGGTCTCGTGACCGCCCTCGAGCCGGTGATGCGTCGCGCCGACGGCGCGTGGGTCGGGTGGGCCGGCCAACCCGACGTCGAGCTCGACCCGTTCGAGTTCGACGGAGTGCACCTTGTTCCCGTCGTGCTGTCGGCGGCCGACGTGCAGAACTACTACGAGGGCTTCTCGAACGACACGATCTGGCCGCTCTACCACGACGTCATCGCCGCGCCGACCTACAAGCGCGCGTGGTGGGACGCGTACGTCCGCGTGAACCGCCGATTCGCCGAAGCCGCGGCCGCCTCTGCTTCTCAGAACGCGACGGTGTGGGTGCAGGACTATCAGCTGCAGCTCGTTCCCAAGATGCTGCGGGAACTCCGGCCCGACCTGACGATCGGCTACTTCCACCACATCCCGTTTCCCGCCTACGGCCTGTACTCGCAGCTCCCGTGGCGCAAGCAGGTCCTCGAGGGCCTGCTGGGCGCCGACGTGATCGGATTCCAACGCGTTGCGGACGCGGGCAACTTCGCGCGAGCCGTGCGGCGTCAGTTGCGGTACGAGACCAAGGCCAGCGGCATCCTGGTTCCGGACCCGAAGGGCGGCACGCGCGTCGCCCTCGCCAAGGCGTTCCCGATCTCGATCGACGCCGACTCGTACGTCGAGCTCGCGCAGAAGCCCGAGATCCAGCAGCGCGCGAAAGAGATCCGCGAGGGCCTCGGCAACCCCCGCAAGATCCTGCTCGGGGTCGATCGCCTCGATTACACGAAGGGCATCCGCCACCGACTGAAGGCGTGGGGCGAATTGCTCGAGGACGGCCGCGCCACGGTCGAGGACGCCACGCTCGTGCAGGTCGCGAGCCCGAGTCGCGAGCGCGTCGACGCCTACGTGCAGCTGCGCGACGAGATCGAGATGACCGTCGGGCGGATCAACGGCGACCACGACACCACCACGCACACCGCGATCCGGTACCTGCACCAGTCGTACCCGCGTGAAGAGATGGTCGCGCTGTTCCTCGCCGCGGACGTCATGCTCGTGACCGCCCTCCGCGACGGCATGAACCTCGTGGCGAAGGAGTACGTCGCCAGCCGCACCGACAACCGCGGTGTGCTGGTGCTGAGCGAGTTCGCCGGCGCCGCCGACGAGATGGGCAGCGCCCTGCTCATCAATCCGCATGACATCGACGGATTGAAGGATGCCATCGTCCGGGCGATCGACATGCCCGCCGCCGAGCAGGGTCGCCGCATGCGGGCGCTGCGCAAGCGCGTGCGCGAGCATGACGTCGAGGACTGGTCGCGCGAGTTCCTCGAGGCTCTCGCGACGTTCCACGACACGGCCTCGAGCGCGGCGGCCGCCGCCGAGGTCGAGGGCGATTCCGAGGGCGAGGACGCGGAATGACTGCCGCCGACGCCACGATCGAGGCCGTCGCCACGACCGACCGCCTGCTGATCGCCGTCGACTTCGACGGCACCCTCTCTCCTCTCGTCGATGAGCCGATGTCGGCGCGGATGACCCCGGGCGCCCGTGCGGTCCTCGACGACCTGGTCACGCTTCCCCGCACGGTCGTCGCTCTCGTCTCCGGACGCTCGCTCGGCCACCTCCGCGAGATCGCGGAGCACACGGACGACTCGCTCATCTGGCTCGCGGGCTCCCACGGCGTGCAGTTCTGGGTACCCGGGGTGGGTGTCGAGGCGGCGACGGACGACGCCGCGGACCTCGCCCTCCGGGATCGCCTGCAGGACGAGGTCAGTCGTCGCGCCGCCGGGACGACGGGCGTCTGGATCGAGCCGAAGGAGTACGGCTTCGGCGTGCACACCCGGACCGCGGATGCCGAGACCGCGCGCACCGCCCGCGCGGTGGCCGACGAGCTCGTCGCCGCCGAGGCGCCCGGATGGAGGCGTCGCACGGGCCACGACATCCTCGAGTTCTCGTTCCGCCACGAGGGGAAGGACTCCGCCGTCGCGCACCTGCGCGAGCGGGTCGAAGCGACCGCTGTGCTGTTCGCGGGCGATGACGTCACCGACGAGGACGCGCTGCGCTCGCTCGGCCCCGGAGACCTCGGCATCCGTGTCGGCGGGGGAGAGACCGCGGCCACACTGCGCGTCGACGATATCGACGCTTTCGTGACCGTCCTGGAGGACGTCGCGCGTCTTCGCCGCGCGCACACGGATTGATCAGCGATTCGACACTCGTGGCGCATCGGCGCGCTACGCGCGCGCAATAGACTGCGAGGATGCCCGCACCGCAGAATCCGAACACCGGCGAGTTCGACATCAAGCCCCGCAGTCGCGTCGTCACCGACGGCATCGAAGCCACGACCTCCCGCGGAATGCTCCGCGCGGTCGGCATGGGTGACGAGGACTGGGACAAGCCCCAGATCGGCATCGCGTCGAGCTGGAATGAGATCACCCCCTGCAACCTGAGCCTCGACCGCCTCGCGCAGGGCGCCAAAGAGGGTGTCCACGCCGGCGGCGGGTACCCGCTGCAGTTCGGCACCATCTCCGTCTCCGACGGCATCTCGATGGGCCACGAGGGAATGCACTTCTCGCTCGTCTCGCGCGAGGTCATCGCCGACAGCGTCGAGACCGTGATGATGGCCGAGCGCCTCGACGGGTCCGTCCTGCTCGCGGGCTGCGACAAGTCGATCCCGGGCATGCTCATGGCATCCGCTCGTCTCGACCTGTCGAGCGTCTTCCTCTACGCGGGCTCGATCGCCCCCGGCTGGGTCAAGCTCAGCGACGGCACCGAGAAGGACGTCACGATCATCGACTCGTTCGAGGCCGTGGGCGCGTGCCTCGCGGGCAAGATGAGCGAGGCCGACCTCAAGCGCATCGAGTGCGCGATCGCCCCGGGTGAGGGTGCGTGCGGCGGTATGTACACCGCCAACACGATGGCCTCGGTCGCCGAAGCCCTCGGTCTGAGCCTTCCCGGCTCCGCCGCCCCGCCGTCGGCCGACCGTCGTCGCGACTACTTCGCCCACCGTTCGGGCGAGGCCGTGGTCAACCTGCTGCGCCAGGGCATCACCACGCGCGACATCCTCACCAAAGAGGCGTTCGAGAACGCCATCGCCCTCGCCATGGCGCTCGGCGGCTCGACCAACGTCGTGCTCCACCTCCTCGCGATCGCCAACGAGGCCGAGGTCGAGCTGAACCTGCACGACTTCAACCGCATCGGCGACCGCACCCCGCACGTCGCCGACATGAAGCCGTTCGGTCAGTACGTCATGAACGACGTCGACCGTCACGGTGGCATCCCCGTCATCATGAAGGCGATGCTCGACGAGGGTCTGCTGCACGGCGACGCGCTGACCGTCACCGGAAAGACGCTCGCCGAGAACCTCGCCGACCTGAACCCCGACCCCGTCGACGGAAAGGTGATCCACCGCTTCGACGACCCGATCCACGCCACGGGCGGCATCACGATCCTCCACGGCTCGATGGCTCCCGAGGGTGCCGTCGTGAAGTCGGCCGGCTTCGACGGCAACGTCTTCGAGGGCCCCGCCCGCGTGTTCGAGCGCGAGCGCGCCGCCATGGACGCGCTCGAGGCGGGCGACATCGCCGCGGGCGATGTCGTGGTCATCCGCTACGAGGGCCCCAAGGGCGGCCCCGGCATGCGCGAGATGCTGGCGATCACCGCAGCCATCAAGGGCGCGGGGCTCGGAAAAGATGTACTACTCTTGACGGACGGTCGATTCTCAGGCGGCACAACCGGCCTCTGCATCGGCCACATAGCTCCCGAAGCGGTGGACGCAGGTCCGATCGCCTTCGTGCGCGATGGTGATCTGATACGGGTCGATATCGCCGCTCGCACTCTCGACTTGATCGTCGATGAGGCCGAGCTGAGTTCCCGCCGCGAAGGCTGGGAACCGCTTCCCCCGCGCTATACCCGTGGCGTTCTGGCCAAGTACTCCAAGCTCGTGCACTCCGCCGCGGAGGGCGCGGTCACGGGCTGACGGCCGTCCCCCTTTTCTCACCTTCTTCCGGTTCTCGAGGTACTCCCATGTCCATCGATTCCCCTACGGCGGCCGTGCCCCGGCCTCCCGCCCGCACCGCCCCGGCGCCCGTGATGACGGGTGCGCAGGCGGTCGTCCGCTCGCTCGACCTGCTCGGTGTCACCGACGTCTTCGGCCTGCCGGGCGGGGCGATCATGCCCGTTTACGACCCGCTGATGGACGACGAGCACGTCCGCCACATCCTCGTGCGCCACGAGCAGGGCGCCGGCCACGCGGCAGAGGGCTACGCCGCGGCTTCCGGCAAGGTCGGCGTCGCGATCGCGACGTCGGGTCCGGGTGCCACCAACCTCGTCACCGCGATCGCCGACGCCTACATGGACTCGGTGCCGCTCGTGTGCATCACCGGACAGGTGTTCTCGACCCTCATGGGGACGGACGCGTTCCAGGAGGCCGACATCGTCGGCATCACGATGCCCATCACCAAGCACTCGTTCCTGGTGAAGACCGCCGAGGAGATCCCCGGCGCCCTCGCCGCGGCCTTCGAGATCGCCTCGACGGGTCGTCCCGGTCCCGTGCTGGTGGACATCACGAAGGATGCGCAGCAGGCCGAGGTGCCCTTCGTCTGGCCGCCCAAGATCGACCTGCCCGGCTATCGTCCGGTGACGAAGGCTCACGGCAAGCAGATCCAGGCCGCGGCGCAGCTGCTCGCCACCGCGCACAAGCCCGTCCTGTACGTGGGCGGCGGAACGATCCGCGCGAACGCCGCTGCCGAGCTGAAGGTCCTGGCCGAGGCGACCGGTGCGCCCGTCGTGACCACGCTCATGGCGCGGGGTGCATTCCCCGACTCGCACGAGCAGCACCTGGGGATGCCCGGCATGCACGGCACCGTTCCCGCGGTGCTCGCCCTTCAGGAGAGCGACCTCATCGTCTCCCTCGGCGCGCGCTTCGACGACCGCGTGACGGGCAAGGCGTCGCTGTTCGCACCGCACGCGCAGGTGGTGCACGTCGACATCGACCCCGCCGAGATCTCCAAGATCCGCACCGCTGACGTACCGATCGTGGGCGACCTCAAAGAGGTGCTCGTCGATCTGGATGCCGCCTTCCGCGCCGCCGACGCCGAGCACCCGCACGATTACTCGGAGTGGTGGACGTACCTGAACGGCCTCCGCGAGGAGTTCCCGCTCGGCTACACGCCTACCAGTGACGGTCTGCTCTCGCCGCAGCACGTGATCCAGCGCATCGGCGAGCTGACCGGCCCCGAGGGGGTCTACGCCTCCGGTGTGGGTCAGCACCAGATGTGGGCGGCGCAGTTCATCAAGTACGAGCGCCCCAACGCCTGGCTCAACTCCGGCGGCGCCGGCACCATGGGCTACGCGGTTCCGGCCGCGATGGGCGCCAAGGTCGCTCAGCCCGAGCGCGCCGTGTGGGCGATCGACGGCGACGGCTGCTTCCAGATGACCAATCAGGAGCTCGCGACCTGCGTCATCAACGACATCCCCATCAAGGTCGCGATCATCAACAACTCCTCGCTCGGCATGGTGCGCCAGTGGCAGACACTGTTCTTCGACGGACGCCACTCCAACACCGACCTGAACACGGGACACGGCACGCGCCGCATCCCCGACTTCGTCAAGCTCGCCGAAGCGTACGGGTGCCTCGCGATCCGCGTCGAGAAGGAAGACGAGATCGACGCCGCCATCCAGCTCGCGCTGGACACGAACGACCGTCCGGTCGTGATCGACTTCGTCGTGAGCGCCGACGCGATGGTGTGGCCGATGGTGCCGCAGGGCGTCAGCAACAGCTACGTCCAGTACGCGCGCGACCACTCGCCCGCCTTCAACGAGCAGGAGGACTGAGATGTCTCGTCACGTTCTGAGCCTCCTCGTCGAGGACAAGCCCGGTCTGCTCACGCGCGTCGCCGGCCTCTTCGCCCGCCGCGGGTTCAACATCGAGTCCCTGGCCGTGGGCGTCACCGAGGTGCCGGGTCTCTCCCGCATCACGGTGGTCGTCGACGTCGAAGGTCTGCCGCTGGAGCAGGTCACGAAGCAGCTCAACAAGCTGATCAACGTGATCAAGATCGTCGAGCTCGACCCCGCGGCATCCGTCCAGCGCGAGCACGTGCTGGTCAAGGTGCGGGCCGACAACGCGACCCGCTCGAACGTGCTCGAGGTCGTCAACCTCTTCCGCGCGTCGGTGGTCGACTACGCACCCGATGCGATCGTGATCGAGATCACGGGCGACTCGGGCAAGGTCGGTGCGTTCCTGAAGGCCATCGAGCCGTTCGGAGTGAAAGAGCTCGCGCAGTCGGGCCTTCTCGCCGTCGGTCGCGGAGGCAAGAGCATCACCGAGCGCGTCCTCCGCAGCTGAACCCCGTCGGTCCCTGAGCGCGTCGACGGGCCCGACACCCCGAACCCGTCGGTCCCTGAGCCTGTCGAAGGGTCCGACTGCCCAACTTCACACGTCCCACAACCCGGTCCCTTCGACAAGCTCAGGGACCTGAAACCAAGGAGAAAATTCCATGGCAGAGATCTTCTACGACGACGACGCCGACCTCTCGATCATCCAGGGCAAGAAGGTCGCGATCGTCGGCTACGGCTCGCAGGGCCACGCGCACGCGCAGAACCTGCGCGACTCGGGTGTCGAGGTCGTCATCGCGCTCAAGGACGGCTCCAAGTCGGCCCCCAAGGCGCAGGAAGACGGCTTCGAGGTCAAGAACGTCTCGGATGCCGCCGAGTGGGCCGACCTCATCATGATCCTCGCGCCCGACCAGCACCAGCGCTCGATCTACGCCGACTCGATCAAGGACAAGCTGACCGAGGGCAAGACGCTCGCCTTCGCGCACGGCTTCAACATCCGCTTCGGCTACATCGACGCTCCCGAGGGCGTCGACGTGATCCTCGTCGCGCCCAAGGCTCCCGGTCACACCGTGCGTCGCGAGTACGTCGCGGGCCGCGGTATCCCCGACATCATCGCCGTCGAGCGCGACGCCTCGGGTTCGGCCTGGGACACCGCTCTCTCGTACGCGAAGGCCATCGGCGGCACCCGCGCCGGCGTCATCAAGACGACCTTCACCGAAGAGACCGAGACCGACTTGTTCGGCGAGCAGTCCGTGCTCTGCGGCGGCATGAGCCACCTCGTCCAGTACGGCTTCGAGACGCTGACCGAGGCTGGCTACCAGCCCGAGATCGCGTACTTCGAGGTGCTGCACGAGCTCAAGCTCATCGTCGACCTCATGTGGGAGGGCGGCATCGCCAAGCAGCGCTGGTCGATCTCCGACACGGCCGAGTACGGCGACTACGTCTCCGGCCCCCGCGTCATCGACCCGTCGGTGAAGGAGAACATGAAGGCCGTCCTCGCCGACATCCAGTCCGGCGCGTTCGCGAAGCGCTTCATCGACGACCAGGACAACGGCGCGACCGAGTTCCTCGCCCTCCGTGAGAAGGAGCAGGGTCACCCGATCGAGGCGACCGGCAAGGAGCTCCGCGGTCTGTTCGCGTGGAAGCAGCAGGACAGCGACTACGTCGAGGGCTCGGCCGCGCGCTGATCCGTCCGTCGAACGCCCCGGAGCCT
>NZ_JARHXC010000318.1:0-19256 GCF_029222405.1 Microbacterium sp. Kw_RZR3
TGACTAGGGTCGAAGACGTGAGCGACTTTTCCGGCCATCAGCCCGGCAGTCGTGAGTATCGACGGCTCCTCCTGGGCCTGTTCTTCGGCGGCGTGGCCACCTTCGCGCAGCTCTACGCGACGCAGTCGGTTCTACCGGCGATCGCTCAAGATGTCGAGTCTGGTCCCGCCGGCGCCGCGCTGACCGTTTCGGCCGCGACGCTGGGACTTGCCGTCGCGGTCATCCCGTGGTCACTGGTCGCTGATCGAGTAGGTCGAGTTCCGGTCATGGCCCTCGGGCTCGTTGCGGCGACCGTTCTCGGGGCTGCGACCCCCTTCGCCCCGTCGCTCGACGTTCTTCTCGCCATACGCGTCCTCGAGGGTGCGGCCCTGGGGGCTGTGCCGGCGGTGGCCCTCGCCTACTTGAGCGAGGAGGTTTCTGCTCGACACGTCGCGGCAGCAGCGGGGTCATACATCGCGGGGACGACGGTCGGTGGCCTCTCAGGCCGGATCGTGGCGGGATGGATCGGCGAACTCGCGGGATGGCGGTGGGGGGTGGCATCCATTGTCCTTTTCTGCGCGGGGGCGGCGGTCGTCTTCGTGACTCTGGTGCCGAAGGCGCGGGGGTTCGTACCGGGGCGGATGCGGTCGGAGAGGGGGCCGTCCGTGCGTCGGCGCATCGGGCTCAATCTGCGGTCTCGCGCGCAGCTCGCTCTCTACGCGCAGGGCTTTCTGCTGATGGGAGCTTTCGTCGCCGTCTACAACTACCTCGGCTTTCGGCTCTCCGAGCCGCCGTTCGACATCGCTCCGAGTCTCGTGACGCTGCTCTTCCTCGCGTACCTGGCGGGGACGGTGTCGTCTCCTCGTGCCGGGATGTTGGCGGTCCGACTCGGCCGTCTGCCGGTGCTGCTCGGCAGCATCGGTGTCATGGCGGCCGGGGCGGCGGTGATGTTTCTGCCGGTGGTGCCGGCGGTCATCGTCGGCCTGGTGGCATTCACCGCGGGCTTCTTCGGCGCGCACGCCGTGGCATCCGGATGGACACCCGTCGCGGCTGACCCGGGGGCTCGCGCGCAAGCGTCGTCGCTCTACTACCTCGGCTACTACGCCGGATCGAGTCTGTTCGGGTGGGTCCTGGGAGTGGTCTTCTCCGGAGCCGGATGGGCGATGTTCCTCGCCGTGGTTCTGGCGATGTGCGCGATCGCGGCGGGCGTCGCGGCTCTCACCCTCCGGGCCCACGCGACCGGCACGCGATGAAGAGAGAACACGAAACTTTGGCGTGACGCCGGTTCGAGGTCAATGCCCACGTCCGATCTCGGCGTGACCGACTAGCGTCGGATGTGACGTGAGGGAGGTTCCGAGTGGACGATGCGGACGAGCGCACCGTGGTGGATGACGTGACGGACGCCGAGGTGCAGGAAGCGACCGACGAAACGGTCGAGACCGCCGCGGAGATCAGTTACGACGAGCAGCGCTATCCGGCGCGTCCTCGCCGCCTCCGCCCGCGCGACCAGTTCCGCGGAGGCACACTGCGGCGGTTCCTGACCGACCCGCGCAACGCGAACGGTGGCAATCCCTCCTACGTCGAGTGGCTCGTCCGGCAGTCCATGCTGAAGGACGCGGACGTGCTCAGCCGTCAGCTGTCGGGGCAACCGTCCATGTGGCGCAATCCGTACGCTCGCCCGGATGCCCGCCGGGCGATCGAGTCGACGGACGTGTGGTTCACCGCCTACCCGATCTCACTGATCACGAGGCCGGGGGAGTCGTTCCTCGATGCGCTCGGTGATGAGGCGCTGTGGGAAGCGTTCGAGTGGGTCGGGATCAACGGCATCCACACTGGACCGGTCAAGCGCGCGGGCGGCATCACGGGGTGGCAGGAGACACCGAGCGTCGACGGCCACTTCGACCGCATCAGCACGCAGATCGATCCCGATTTCGGAGACGAGAACGCCTTCCGACGCGTTGCCGACGTGGCGGACGCACACGGCGGGAGCGTCATCGATGACATCGTCCCGGGCCACACCGGCAAGGGCGCCGACTTCCGGCTCGCGGAGATGGCGTACAAGGACTATCCGGGCATCTACCACATGGTCGAGATCCCCCGCGAGGACTGGGGTCTGCTCCCCGAGGTCCCCGCGGGTCGTGACTCGGTCAACCTCGACGCCGAGACCGAGCGGGAGCTCAGCAAGCGCGGATACATCATCGGCGAGTTGCAGCGCGTGATCTTCTATACGCCCGGGGTCAAGGAGACCAACTGGAGCGCGACCGCACCGGTGCTGGGAACCGACGGCATGGAGCGACGATGGGTGTACCTCCATTACTTCAAGGAGGGGCAGCCCTCCATCAACTGGCTGGACCCGACGTTCGCGGGAATGCGCCTCGTGATCGGTGACGCTCTCCACTCCCTCGGTGATCTCGGGACGAGCGCCCTTCGGCTCGACGCCAACGGCTTCCTCGGCGTCGAGAAGAGCGCTGAGGGTCTGCCCGCGTGGTCGGAGGGCCACCCGCTCTCGCACGCGGCGAACCACATCATCGCCGGGATGGTGCGCAAGGTCGGCGGCTTCACGTTCCAGGAGCTCAACCTCACGATCGAGGACATCCGTGACACGGCGGCTGTCGGTGCGGATCTCTCCTACGATTTCGTCACTCGGCCGGGATACCACCACGCATTGGCGACGGCGAACACCGAATTCCTGCGGCTGGCCCTCACGACATCCCTCGAGATCGGCGTGGAGCCGGCGCAGCTCGTGCACGGCATGCAGAACCACGACGAGCTGACCTATGAGCTCGTGCACTGGGCGACGACCCACCACGACACGGTGTATCCGTTCCGGCACGGCGAGGCGACCGGAGCCGAGATCGCGGAGACGGTTCGCGCGGAACTCACCGAGAAGCTCACCGTGAACGCGGACTACAACCTGGTCTTCACCCAGAACGGGATCGCCTGCACGACCGCCTCGCTCATCGCGGCGACGCAGGGACGCGCGACACTGGCGGAGATCACCGACGACGACGTCCCTGCGATCCGCGACGCTCATCTGCTCCTGGCCAAGTACAACTCGTGGCAGCCGGGGGTGTTCGCCCTGTCGGGCTGGGATCTCACGGGCTCCCTGACGCTTCCCGCCGACGACGTGCGTCATCTCATCGCGTCGGGCGACACGCGGTGGATAGAGCGTGGAGCGCACGACCTGCTCGATGTCGCACCGGATGCCAGCGGTTCCGCCTCGGGGATGCCGCGCGCCCGCTCCCTGTACGGCTCGTTGACCGCACAGCAGAACGACTCCTCGTCGTTCCTCTCCGGTCTGCGCGACGTGTTGAGGATCCGTACCGAGAGCGGGATCGCGGTGGCATCCCAGGTGGACATCCCGCAGGTCGGTCACCCGAGCATGCTGGTCATGGTCCACCGTCTCGACGGGGGAGACCGTCGCCGCGAGGACGCTCCCTTGCAGATCACGGTTCTCAACTTCTCGGGTGAGACGATCGAGGGAACGGTACGGTCCGAGTGGCTGGTGCCCCAGAGCACGGCTGTCGACGCCGCCACGGGCGATGTCGTCGGTCGCGTCGACGAGCTACAGAGCTTCGCCCTCGAGCTCGCGCCCTACGCAGGACTCTTCCTGGTGATGGAGGATGCTCCCGCAGAGTGAGGATGCCGCCGGGAACGATGTCGGAGGCGACGTCTACGGTGAGGCCATGGCCTCCATCGTTTGCGTCGCCTCCGGCTGCGCGTCACCCGTCGAGGACGGGGCTCCGCTCGACCTCTGCGGTTGGCATCTCGCCGTGGCGGCGGACTGGGCGGGTTCACGCGATGGCGTCACCGACGTGCTGCCGTCGCCGTGCCGCCTCTGCGGCTCCCGGCTCGGTGTCCGGTGGCCGAGCGGATGGCTCTGCGCCGTCTGCGAATGGCGTGTCGGTGATGCGGTGGACGATGAGCTCCCCGCCCCACGCGTCGACGTCGTCTACTACCTCCGTTTCGAAGACCGGGTCAAGATCGGCACGACCTCGCAGCCTCGACATCGATTGCGAGCGATCTGGCACGACCAGCTGCTCGCGTTCGAGCGCGGCGACCGCCAGGTGGAACGTCGCAGGCACGAGCGGTTCGCGGACGAGCGTTTCGCGCGGACGGAGTGGTTCCGGCTGAGCGATGCCCTCTCATCTCACATCGACGAGCTGCGCGCCGGCGTCGACGACCCGTGGTCGCTGTTCGCACGGTGGGTGAGCGAAGCCACCGCGCGCCGCTGAGCGGCCAGAAGCCACCGCGCGACCCGCCGTATCGCGGGGAGGCGCGCGGTGAGCGGATGTGCGCGCTATGGTCAGGGCCATGCCGGGCACGTCACTCACCGAGCGACTCGGGATCCACCGAAGCATCCTCTCCAATCAGGCGCTTCTTCTTGCGGCGACCCTTCTCCTGGTGGTCTCGTCCTCGGTGCTCGGCCAGGTGCGCGACGTCGGGCTCTTCACCGTCTGCGTAACGGTGATCTTCGGGGGAGCCATCCTCGCGATCCTCGCCCCGTGGCGATCGCTGCCCTCGTGGGCTCTCGGGCTCGTGCCGGTCATCGACATGATCGCGATCGCCGCCCTGCGTGAGAGTGCTCCCCTCGCCGGTGTCGGTCTGCTCTGGGCCTTCCCCGCCATCTGGATCGGATCGACCTTCGGGGTCGGGGGAGTCGTCGCCGTTCTCATCGGCGTCTCCGCGATCGTTCTGTTCCAGCTCGTCAACGACGACGAACAACGCCTTACAGCGGCGACGTTCGTCTTGCCCTTCTCCGTCGTGGCGCTGTCGGCCCTGGCACACTCGACGGCGCGTCGGGCACGAGCGCAACGCGCCCTGCTCGAGAAGCAGTCGGCCGAGCTTCGTCGCTCCGTCGAGCGGGCGCGGCGGCAGGAAGACCTCGTCACCGAGGTGCTCGACGCCGTGGACTTCGGTGTCATCCGCGTCACCCGCGAGGGCGACCTCGCCGTGACGAACGAAGCTCACGCTCGGCTGCAAGCCACCGTGGACGTTCTGGGCGAGCCGATCGCGGCCTACGCTGCGGACGGCACCACCCCTGTCCCGCCGAACGAGACCCCCCTGGCCCGAGCGCGCGCCGGAGAACTGTTCGAGGGCGAGCTCGTCTGGTTCGGTGCGCCGGGACAGGACCGGCGTGCGTTGAGCGTCACGGCGCGACGACTGTCCTCGGGGACGGACGCGGATGAGAGCACGATCGTGGTCTCACGGGACGTGACGGCCGAGGAGCAGGCGCTGCGAGCGCGCGACGATCTCGTCGCCAGCGTCTCGCACGAACTCCGTACCCCGCTCACCTCGATCATCGGCTACCTCGATCTCGCTCTCGACGACCCCGGTATCGACGCGGAAACGCGCGATCGTCTGGAGGTCGCTGAGCGCAACGCCACGCGTTTGAGGGAGCTGGTCGCCGACATCCTGGCGATGTCCGCCTCCTCTCGCCAAGGTGCGGAGTTCGATCTCATTCCCGTGGACACCGACATCGCGACGATCGTTCGTGCGGCGGTGGAGTCCCAGCAGCCACGCGCGGCGGATCATGGCATCCGGATCGATTCGTCCGGGGTGAGACCCGGGATCGCGCACGTCGATCCGCGACGCTTGCGTCAGATCGTCGACAACCTCTTGTCGAACGCCATCAAGTACAACGTCCGCGGAGGGACGGTCACGGTCGCCGTGGAAATCGGCGCCACGTCCGTGCAGATCGCGGTCGCCGATGACGGGCCGGGAATCTCGCGGTCCGAGCAGGGGAGAGTCTTCGATCGCTTCTTCCGCGGCGATGCAGTGCGGAACTCGTCCACTCACGGCAGCGGGCTGGGGCTGGCGATCAGCCGCGACATCGTCCGCGCGCATGGAGGCGAGATCACGGTGAGCTCGGCCCTCGGCAGCGGCTCGACCTTCATCGTGCGCCTGCCGCGCAAGCAGGGGAGCGCGACATGATCCTCGATTCGGTGACTCTCCAAGTCGCTGCATTCCTCGTCATCCTCATCTCGGCGGTGATGTACGTCCTGGACACGCTCATGCTGAAAGACGGCAGCCCGGGCAGGTACTGGTCGGCCGCCTACCTGAGCGGCTGTCTCTCGGCCCTGTGCTACCTCATCGGGCTCGTCCTGCCCGGCGCATACATCGCCGTCGCGATCGGCAACGGGGTGTTCGTCGGGGCCACGGGGTTCATCTGGCTGGGTTGTCTTTCGTTCAACGGGCGGCCGATGCGCGTGCCCGTGATCGTCTGGGCCGCGGCGGTCGTGGCGGTGGCGGTCGCCGCCCTCGCGGCGGGTCCGGATGGGGGAACCTGGGCCGGCTCGGTGCCGTTCTTCCTGGGGAATGCGCTGTTCGGTGCGCTCGGTGCCATCGAGACCCGGCGCGGGGCCGTCCGTGGACGGTGGAGCGCCGGGGGACTGACCGTGATCATGGCGATCGAGTCGGTCTGGTTCGCGGCGCGGGCCGTGGTCTTCATCGCTCTCGGACCGGACAGTGCCCTTTTCCGTGCCGTCTTCGACACGCGCGTGGCGTCGCTCCTGACCATCGTCCTCGTCGTCGCGGCCGTCATCGTGACGTCGACCCTGCGGTCGAGCGAATCGGCCTTCCGCGGTCATGTCGCCGCTCGAAACCTGACGGTCGACGGTGACGGCATCCTGTTCCGCGATTCGTTCCGCGGGGCCTTGGGCATCCTGCTGACGCGGGCGCGTGCGGCGGAGGAGGATCCGTGCGTCGTCTGCCTGCGAATCGACGACCTCCGGCGCGTGGCCATGGCGTTCGGCCCCGAAGAAGCGGACGCCATTCTCCGCGCGTTTCGCGCGGCCGCCCGACGGCATGCTCCGACGATGGCCCTGGTTGGGGAGACGGACACGACCGGGATCACGGTGGCTTTCATCACGACGAGCGTCACCGACGTGAGCCGCGTTGCACGGTCGCTTCGCGATCGCGTCGTGGCCGATGTCGCGGCTCTCCAGACATCCGTCGCTCCCGTCGTGGGTGCGGGCGTCGCCCTCGCCGGCCAGGTCGGATTCGACGCCGAGCGGCTCATCGAAGCGGCGGATGCGGCGGCAGCGGAGGCGGTCCTGACGGGGCGGCAGCCGTTCGGGCTCGCCTGAGAGTCAATCGCCTTCGACGAGCATCCGCACGCGTTCGCGGAGCTCGCGAGGACGGAACGGCTTGGTGAGGTAATCGTCCGCGCCGGCGTCGCGGCCCTCCCGCTCCTCCGTCTCGTCGGCCCGGGCGCTCACCATGAGAATGCGCGTGTTGCTGAATCCACGGATGCGCCGCGCCGTTTCGAAGCCGTCGATACCCGGCATGCTGACGTCGAGGGTCGTCACCGCGGGGTCGTGACGAGCGACCAGCTCGATGCCGTCCAAGCCGCTGGACGCCGCGTGCACCACGTACCCCGCCTGCTCGAGGACAGCGACGACCAGCGACCGGATATCGGCATCATCTTCGATGACGACCGCGAGCATCGGGTTCGGCATGATCGGACTTCCGCGGGGTGGGGCGAGAAAGCCACTGCGCGGCTCCCCTCGAAATGCTAGACCACCGTTCGTGCTCGGCGGGTGTGTGGCATCCTCGACAGGTGCCCCTCCTCGCTCTCACCGGCGGCATCGCGTCGGGAAAATCGACCGTCGCCGCCATGCTCCGAGACCGCGGAGCTGTCGTCGTGGATGCCGACGCCATCGTGCGCGACGTGCAGGCCCCCGGGTCGCCCGTTCTCGCGTCGATCGTCGACGAGTTCGGCTCCGCCGTCCTGTCGGCCGACGGACAGCTCGACCGGCCGGCTCTGGGGGCGCTCGTGTTCGGTCATCCCGAGCGCCTCGCGGCACTGAACACGCTCGTCCACCCCGCTGTCCGACGCGAGTCGGAGCGGAGGTTCCGCGACGCTCTGGCGGCGGATCCTGCGGCGGTCGTCGTCTACGACGTCCCGCTGCTCGCCGAAGCGCGCGGCGGCGACTCGTGGGACCTGGTGGTCGTGACGCACGCGCCCGAGGAGCTTCGCGTCCGACGCCTCGTCGAGAATCGCGGGCTGAGCGAGGACGACGCCCGGGCGAGGATCAGGTCTCAGGTATCCGATGAGGATCGACTCGCGCTCGCGGATGTCGTGATCGACACGACCGCGGATGTGGCGGACACCCGGCGTCAGGTCGACGACCTCTGGCAGCGGATCGTGCCCTCGCACTGACGGCGTTCGTGGTGGGCGAACGCAAGCCGCCCCCGATGTCGGAGGCCCCGCCTACGCTGGAATCATGCAGGCCACGCGATCCGTTCGTCCCTTCGAGGTCATCAGCGAGTACAGCCCCTCCGGCGACCAGCCGCAGGCGATCGCCGACCTCGCCGCGCGCATCAACGCCGGTGAGACCGACGTCGTGCTCCTCGGCGCCACCGGCACCGGCAAGTCCGCTACGACCGCCTGGCTGGTGGAGCAGGTCCAGCGTCCGACACTCGTCCTGGCGCACAACAAGACCCTCGCGGCGCAGTTGGCGAACGAATTCCGCGAGCTTCTGCCGAACAACGCGGTCGAGTACTTCGTCTCGTACTACGACTACTACCAGCCAGAGGCGTACGTCCCCCAGACCGATACGTTCATCGAGAAGGACTCGTCGATCAACGCCGAGGTCGAGCGCCTGCGTCACTCGACGACGAATTCGCTCCTGTCGCGCCGCGACGTGGTGGTCGTGTCGACGGTGTCGTGCATCTACGGCCTGGGTGCGCCCGAAGAGTATCTGCGCGCGATGGTGGCTCTGCAGGTGGGGGAGCGTTACGACCGCGACGCGCTCATCCGCAAGTTCATCTCGATGCAGTACAACCGCAACGACGTCGATTTCTCGCGAGGCAATTTCCGCGTGCGCGGCGACACGATCGAGATCATCCCGGTGTACGAGGAGTACGCCATCCGTATCGAGATGTTCGGCGACGAGATCGAGGCGCTCTACACGCTGCACCCGCTGACGGGCGACGTCATCGAGAAGATGGATTCCGTCCCGATCTTCCCTGCGTCTCACTACGTCGCCGGCACGGAGACGGTCCAGCGCGCGATCGGCACCATCGAGCACGAGCTCGAAGAGCGTCTGAAAGAGTTCGAGTCGCAGGGCAAGCTGCTGGAGGCGCAGCGACTGCGCATGCGCACGACCTTCGACCTCGAGATGCTGCAGCAGCTCGGCTTCTGCTCCGGTATCGAGAACTACTCGCGGCACATGGACGGCCGCGTGGCGGGCGAGCCGCCGCACACGCTGCTCGACTTCTTCCCCGACGACTTCCTGCTCGTGATCGATGAGTCCCACGTGACGGTTCCCCAAATCGGTGCCATGTACGAGGGCGACGCGTCCCGGAAGCGCACCCTCGTCGAGCACGGGTTCCGGCTCCCGAGCGCGATGGACAATCGGCCCCTCCGCTGGGACGAGTTCAAAGAGCGCGTCGGACAGACCGTCTACCTCTCGGCGACGCCGGGGCGCTATGAGATGGGAATCGCCGACGGGGTGGTCGAGCAGATCATCCGACCGACCGGCCTCGTCGACCCCGAGATCATCGTCAAGCCGTCGAAGGGACAGATCGACGATCTCCTCGAAGAGATCCGTGTCCGGGTCGAACGAGACGAGCGCATCCTCGTCACGACACTGACGAAGAAGATGGCCGAGGAGCTCACCGACTTCCTCGGCGAGCACGGTGTCCGCGTCCGGTACCTGCACTCCGATGTCGACACCCTCCGCCGCGTGGAGCTTCTCACCGAGCTCCGCGCCGGTGTGTACGACGTGCTCGTCGGCATCAACCTCCTCCGTGAGGGTCTCGACCTTCCCGAGGTCTCGCTCGTCGCGATCCTCGACGCCGACAAGGAAGGCTTCCTGCGCAGCGGAACGTCGCTCATCCAGACCATCGGGCGCGCGGCCCGCAATGTGTCGGGCGAGGTGCACATGTACGCCGATAAGATCACCGATTCGATGCGCAACGCGATCGACGAAACCGAGCGCCGCCGCGAGAAGCAGATCGCCTACAACAAAGAGCACGGGATCGATCCCCAGCCTCTGCGCAAGAAGATCGCCGACATCACCGAGGTCCTGAACCGTGAGGCGACCGACACCAAGAAGCTCCTGTCGCGCAACGACAAGGGCGCCAAGGGCAAGTCGCCGACGCCGCAGCTCCGACGCACGGGTATCGCCGCCGAAGGGGCGGATCAGCTCGAGTCCACGATCGCTGACCTGACGCAGCAGATGCTCGCCGCCGCCGCCGAGCTGAAGTTCGAGCTTGCCGGGCGGCTGCGTGACGAGGTGCAGGATCTCAAGAAGGAGCTCCGAGCGATGGAGCGGGCCGGACACGCCTGATCGGGGGACCGAGATGCAGCAGCGCATGACGCTCGTGACGCTCGGTGTCGGAGACCTCGGCAGGGCGATCGCCTTCTCCTCGAGTCTCGGGTGGACGCCACATCCGACGTCCGTCGAGGGCGAGGTGGCGTTCTTTGATCTCGGCGGAATGGTGCTTGCGCTGTGGGACCGACACAAGCTCGCCGCGGACTCCGGCGTTTCAGACAGCGGCGGGTGGGGAGGCGTGACGCTCGCGCACAACGTCCGTGACAGCGAAGAGGTCGAAGCGATCCTCGGAGCTGCGGTCGCGGTGGGGGCGAGGCTCGCCCGGGCGGGGGCGGCGACACCCTGGGGCGGTTACTCCGGGGTCTTCGTCGACCCCGACGGCCATCCGTGGGAGGTTGCCGTCAACCCCGGCTGGCCGCTCGATGAGGACGGTCGTCCCCGGCTCTGACCAGCGGCTGTCGAGCGGCCGGTGCTCTGCCGACCCGCGAACCCCTCAAGGGCAGTGGAGGAGGGGCTTCGGCCCGGTCCGATCGACGGAGTGCTCCGCCATCGCGTGTCCGCAGAGCGGGCAGGGACGTCCGCTGCGGACAGGCTCCGGCTCGGTGTCGTAGGGGCCGACCGATGCCGGGCCCGCGACGCGGATCAGCCGAGAGTTGAGGTACTGGTACCAGCCGCCGGCTTCGCGCACGCGGTCGCGCAACGGCGGCCGATCGGCATCCTTTCGTGTCATGATTATTAGTGTACTAACTATTTTGAGAGAGGGCGCATGGACGATCTGCTCAAGCTGGAGAATCAGGTGTGCTTCGCGCTGGTCACCGCTGCGCGCAACGTGGTGTCGATCTATCGCCCGGTGCTCGAGCCCCTGGGCCTGACGCACCCCCAGTACCTCGTGATGCTGGCACTGTGGGAGGAGGCTCCGCGATCGCTCGGCGCCCTGGCGGCGGAGCTGGCGATGGAACCGGCCACCCTGTCGCCGTTGGTGAAGCGCCTGGAGGCGCAAGGGCGGGTGGTACGCACCCGCCGTGCCGACGACGAGCGGATGCTCGACATCGCCCTCACGGAGGAGGGTGCGGCGCTGCGCGCCGCGGCGCTCGAGGTGCCCGGAAAGATCATGGCGCGCGTCGGCATCGACGAACACGCGCTCGTTGCTCTCCGTGACGGGCTGGCGCCATTCGCCGGTCGGCCCCGCGACTGACATCGATCTCGAGGGGCCCCCAGGGCGAGAACCTTCGCACATCCGTGCGCCCCGGGCGAACCCGGGACCGATGTCGGAGGCCCGACCTAGACTTAACAGGTGCCCATCGTTCCCGTCGTACCCGCCCCGTCCTCGGCCCCTTCCGGCTCCAGCGGAAAGCTCAGCGTCCGTGGCGCTCGCGTCCACAACCTGAAGGACGTCGACCTCGACATCCCCCGTGATTCGCTCGTCGTCTTCACCGGCCTTTCGGGTTCAGGTAAGTCGAGCCTCGCGTTCGACACGATCTTCGCCGAGGGCCAGCGTCGCTACGTCGAGTCGCTGAGCGCGTACGCGCGCCAATTCCTCGGACAGGTCGATCGCCCCGACGTCGACTTCATCGAAGGGCTCAGCCCCGCAGTCTCGATCGACCAGAAGTCGACCAACCGCAACCCCCGGTCGACGGTCGGCACGATCACCGAGATCCACGACTACATGCGCCTCCTGTGGGCGCGCATCGGTGTGCCGCACTGTCCCGAGTGCGGTGCGCGGATCCAGCGGCAGACCGTCCAGCAGATCGCCGACCAGCTCATGGAACTGCCGGAGCGCACTCGCTATCAGATCGTCGCTCCCGTCGTGACGCAGAAGAAGGGCGAGTTCGTCGACCTGTTCAAGGAGCTGAGCGCGAAGGGCTACGCGCGCGCCGTGGTCGACGGCGAGCTCGTCCAGCTCTCCGAGCCGCCCACGCTGAAGAAGAGCTACAAGCACGACATCGCCGTGGTGGTCGACCGGCTGGTGGCATCCGGTGACAACCTCAGCCGGGTGACCGACTCGGTCGAGACCGCCATGGGCCTTGCCGGCGGCATCATGCAGGTGAACTTCGTCGACGAAGAGGGCGACGACGCCTGGCAGTCGTTCTCCGAGAAGCTCGCGTGTCCGAACGGGCACCCGCTGCAGCTCACCGAGATCGAGCCGCGTACCTTCTCATTCAACGCTCCGTTCGGCGCGTGTCCCGTGTGCTCGGGCCTCGGCACGCGCATGTCGGTCGATGTCGACCTGATGCTGGGCGACGAAGAGCTGTCGATCCGCGACGGTGCGATCCTGCCGTGGACCACGCAGGGCAAGGGCCTGTTCCAGTACTACGAGCGGCTGCTCGAGGGTCTCGCCCGCGACCTGGACTTCTCGCTCGACACTCCGTGGAAAGACCTCTCGCACGACGTGCAGCAGGCGGTGCTGCGCGGAGAGAACTACAAGGTCACGGTCAAGTGGAAGAACCGCTACGGCCGCGAGATGCGCTACTCGTCCGGCTTCGAGGGCGTCGTCCCCTACATCGAGCGTCAGTATCTCCAGGCCGAGTCCGACGCGCAGCGCCAGCGGTGGTCGGAGTACCTTCGCGAGGTGCCGTGTGCGGTGTGCGACGGCGACCGCCTGAAGCCCGAGGTGCTCGCGGTGCTCGTCGACAACACGTCGATCGCGGCAGCGTCGCGTATGAGCCTGGCCGACGCGCGCGAGTTCTTCTCGAAGCTCACGCTGACCGACCGCGAGGCGACCATCGCCGCGGCGGTGCTGCGCGAGATCCGCGCGCGCCTCGACTTCCTGCTGCAGGTAGGCCTCAACTACCTCAGCCTCGGTCGCGCCGCCGGCACCCTGTCGGGCGGTGAGGCGCAGCGCATCCGCCTCGCCACGCAGATCGGCTCCGGCTTGACCGGCGTGCTCTACGTGCTCGACGAGCCCTCGATCGGTCTGCACCAGCGTGACAACCGTCGCCTCATCCAGACGCTCGAGACCTTGCGCGACCTCGGCAACACGCTGATCGTCGTCGAGCACGACGAAGAGACCATCCACGCGGCCGACTGGGTCGTCGACATCGGCCCTCGGGCCGGGGTCGATGGAGGAAACGTCGTGCATTCCGGGCCGCTCGCCGAGCTCCTGGACGACGAGCGGTCCCTCACCGGCGCGTACCTCTCGGGCCGCCGCGCGATCGAGGCGCCGAAGAAGCGGCGCAAGATCGACAAGAAGCGTCAGGTCACCGTCGTGGGTGCCCGCGAGAACAACCTGCAGAACGTCACGGTCGACTTCCCCCTCGGGGTGCTGACGTCGGTGACCGGCGTGAGCGGTTCCGGCAAATCGACGCTGGTGAACGGCATCCTGTACGAGGTCCTCGCCTCAAAGCTCAACGGGGCACGCCGCGTACCGGGTAAGCACACCCGCGTCACGGGTCTCGACAACCTCGACAAGGTCGTTCACGTCGACCAGGCGCCGATCGGTCGCACCCCGCGCTCGAACCCGGCCACCTATACGGGTGTGTTCGACCGTATCCGGAGCCTGTTCGCCGAGACGCCCGAGGCGAAGGTGCGCGGCTATCAGGCCGGGCGCTTCAGCTTCAACGTCAAGGGCGGTCGCTGCGAGGCCTGTTCGGGTGACGGCACGCTGAAGATCGAGATGAACTTCCTTCCCGACGTCTACGTCGACTGCGAGGTGTGCCACGGCAAGCGGTACAACCGCGACACGCTCTCGGTGCACTACAAGGGCAAGAACATCGCCGAGGTGCTCGAGATGCCGATCTCGGAGGCCGCGGAGTTCTTCGAGCCCATCCAGGCGATCCACCGTTACCTCAAGACCCTCGTCGACGTCGGCCTGGGGTACGTGCGTCTGGGACAGTCGGCGACGACGCTGTCGGGCGGCGAGGCGCAGCGCGTCAAGCTCGCCACCGAACTCCAGCGTCGCAGCAACGGGCGATCGATCTACGTGCTAGACGAGCCGACCACGGGTCTGCACTTCGAAGACGTCTCGCTGCTGTTGAAGGTGTTGAACGGACTCGTCGACAAGGGCAACACGGTCATCGTCATCGAGCACAACCTCGACGTCATCAAGAGCAGCGACTGGGTCATCGACCTCGGCCCCGAGGGCGGTGCCGGCGGCGGCACGATCGTCGCCACCGGCACCCCCGAGCAGGTCGCCAAGGTCGAGGGGAGCCACACGGGAGCTTTCCTCGCCGAGCTTCTCGAGACGGGACGCACGGGGACGCAACGCAACACGACGGCCCCGGTCGAGGTCGCTCGGGAGCCGGAGCTGGCCGGCCAGGGGGCCTGAGCCGTGGCATCCCGAGAACGGGTGTCGCACCTGCCGTACCGGCCGAAGCCGGGCGAGATCCCCACGAACCCGGGGGTCTACCGATTCCGCGATGCCGAGGGGAGAGTGCTCTACGTCGGCAAGGCCAAGAACCTCCGGGCGCGCCTGTCGAACTACTTCGCCCCCCTGCATTCGCTGCACGAGCGCACGCGCCGCATGGTGACCACCGCGGCGAGCGTCGAGTGGACGGTCGTCCCGAGCGACGTCGACTCGCTCCAGCTCGAGTACATGTGGATCAAGGAGTTCGATCCGCCGTTCAACGTGAGGTACAAGGACGACAAGTCGTACCCCTACATGGCGATCACCCTCGCCGATGAGGCCCCTCGCGTCATCGTGACGCGCAATCACAAGATCCGCGGGGCCAAGTACTTCGGGCCGTACCCGAAGGTGTGGGCCGTCCACGACACCATCGACCTGATGATCAAGGTCTTCCCGATCCGCACGTGCAGCGACTCGTCGTACAAGAAGGCGATGCAGTCGGGACGGCCGTGCTTCCCCGGGCAGATCGGGCGTTGCGGCGGACCCTGCTCGATGAAGGTGACCATCGAGGAGCACCGCGCGATCGTCGACGACTTCGTCGCCTTCATGTCGGGCGGCGATCAGCGCTTCGCCAAGCAGCTGACCGCCCGCATGAAGGAGGCGTCCGCGGCGATGGACTACGAGTCGGCCGCTCTGTACCGCGACCGCCTGCAGGCAATCGAGGCCGTGCTCGGCAAGAGTGCCCTCGTGCTGGCATCCGACACCGACGCCGACCTGTTCGGTATCGCCGAGGACGAGCTCGCGGCGACCGTGCAGCACTTCGTCGTCCGGGGAGGCCGCGTGCGCGGCGTCCGCGCGACGACGATCGAGAAAGAGATCGACATCTCGGGTGCCGACCTCGTCGACCAGGTGCTGCAGCGCACCTATGGAGATGCGGATGCCACCGACATCCCGCGCCAAGTGCTCGTGCCCGAGCTGCCCGACGATGCCCCGCAGCTCGAGGCGTGGCTCCGGGAGCGTCGTGGTCGCCCGGTCACGCTGCAGGTCGCGCAGCGCGGACGCAAGGCCGAGCTCCTGAAGACCGCGACGCTGAACGCGCAGCAGGCGCTCATGCTGCACAAGACCCGGCGGACCAGTGACTACGTGGCTCGATCGCAGGCCCTCACCGACCTCCAGGAGGCGCTCGGGCTCACCGAGGCGCCGCTGCGCATCGAGTGCTTCGACGTCTCGCACCTCTCCGGCACGAATGTCGTGGCATCCATGGTCGTGTTCGAGGACGGCCTCCCGCGCAAGGATCAGTACCGGTCCTTCGGGGTGGCGGAGACGACGGACGACACCGATTCGATGTACCAGGTGCTCACCCGACGGCTCGCGTACCTCGACCGGCCCGAAGAGAACGAGCCCGAGACGATCGGGGGAGCGATCGTCGCCGCTCCGGACTCTGCGGAAGCGACCGCCGACGGCGAGGTGGTCACGGCGCGCAAGCGACCGCGCTTCGCTTATCGGCCCCAGCTGCTGGTGGTCGACGGCGGGCAGCCGCAGGTCGCCGCCGCCGCACGGGCGCTCGCCGATGCGGGACACGAAGAGATCGCGCTCTGCGGCATCGCGAAACGCCTCGAAGAGGTCTGGCTGCCCGGGGAGGAGTACCCGGTGATCCTGCCGCGCACGTCGGAGGCGCTGTACCTGCTGCAGCGCCTGCGCGACGAGGCGCACCGGTTCGCCATCGTCCACCAGCGCAAACGGCGTAAGCGCGACATCACGAGCGTGCTGGCCGAGGTCCCCGGTCTCGGCGACACCAGGATCAAGGCACTGCTTCGGCATTTCGGCTCGGTCACGGCTCTCAAGAACGCCACGCCCGACGAGATCACGGCGCTTCCCGGTATCGGTCCGGCTCTGGCCGAGGCGATCCACGCGCACCTGTCTCGATAGGCTGGATACGACGACGGGAGGCGACCGCGATGGAACCGGGGCGTGACGAACCAGGGGACGTGCTGATCGTCACGGGCATGTCGGGAGCCGGTCGCTCGACCGTGGCGAACGCCCTCGAAGACCTCGACTGGTACGTCGTCGACAACCTCCCCCCGCAGATGCTGCGCCCTCTGCTCGAGCTTGCAGAATTGGCCGGTGGGGCCGTGCCGAAGGTCGCGGTGGTGGTGGATGTGCGCGGGCGCACGCTGTTCAGTGACCTGCCCGAAGCGCTGCGGTCGTTGCAGGCCGGTCGTCAAGTGCGGCTGGTGTTCCTCGACGCCTCCGATGCGGTGCTCGTCCGGCGGTTCGAAGCCGTCCGCCGTCCGCACCCGCTGCAGGGGGAGGGGACGATCCTCGACGGTATCCGCCGCGAACGCGACCGCCTCGCCCCGGTACGGGAAGCGGCCGACATCGTCATCGACACGTCGATGTTCAATGTGCACCAGCTGTCTCTGCGCGCGGTGCAACTCTTCGGTGAAGAGGGAGCGGCGCGTCACACCGTGACGCTGATGAGCTTCGGTTTCAAGTACGGGCTGCCGCCCGACGTCGATCTGGTCGCGGACATGAGGTTCCTGCCGAACCCGTTCTGGAACGAGGAGCTGCGCCCGCTCACGGGAGAAGATCCCGCCGTGCGGGCGAACGTCCTGGGGCAGGAGGGAGCCACGGAATTCCTCGAGGCGTATGCGGCGGCGCTGCGCCCGGTGCTCGAGGGATACCAGCGCGAGAACAAGCGCCACTCGGTCGTGGCCATCGGGTGCACGGGCGGGAAGCACCGGTCGGTGGTCATGTCCCGTGAGCTGGCTGAGCGTTTGGAGGAGATCCCGGGGGTGGCCGTTCGCGTGGCTCACCGCGACCTCGGCCGCGAGTAGGCTGTACCCTCGTCCCCCGCCCCCACCCCCCCGAACCGAGGAGTACCGTGCCGCTGACCGCCGACGTGAAGGCCGAGCTCATCACCGTCCGCGACCCGCGCCCCACCGCGCGCGTCGCGGAGCTCACGGCCATCCTGCGCTTCTCCGGCGGACTGCACTCCATCGCCAATCGCGTCGCGGTGGAGGCCGAGCTCGACTCCGATGTCCTCGCCCGCCGCGTCGCCCGCGACCTCGTCGAGCTGTACGGCGTCCGTCCCGAACTTCACCACGTGCAGGGATCCGGCGGGCGCACGGGCGGCTACTACGCGGTGCGCGTCATCGAGGCGGGCGAGACGCTCGCGCGCCAGACCGGCCTCCTCGACCAGCGCCGTCGTCCCGTTCGCGGACTCCCGAACAAGCTCACGACCGGATCGCGCCCCGACCTGAGCGCGATCTGGCGCGGCGCCTTCCTCGCGAGCGGCTCGCTGAGCGATCCCGGCCGCTCCGCAGCGCTCGAGATCTCGTGCCCCTCGTCCGAGGCGGCGATGGCGCTCGTCGGTGCGGGTCACCGCATCGGCATCCCCGCGAAGGCTCGCGAGGTGCGCGGAGTCCCGCGCGTCGTCGTCCGCGACGGCGAGGCGATCCGCGGTGCGCTCTACGAGATGGGCGCTCGTCGCACGGCGGGGGAGTGGGATCAGATGCGCCAGCGCCGCGAGGTGCGCGCGGGCGTCAACCGTCTTGTGAACTTCGACGACGCCAACCTCCGTCGCTCCGCGCAAGCCGCGGTGGCCGCCTGTGCCCGCGTCGAGCGCGCCCTCGAGATCCTCGGTGACGAGGTGCCCGAGCACCTCCAGCAGGCGGGTGAGCTCCGCCTCGCTCACCGCGACGCGAGCCTCGACGAGCTCGGTCACCACGCCGATCCGCCCCTGACGAAGGACGCCGTCGCCGGCCGCATCCGCCGCCTGCTGGCCATGGCCGACAAGAAGGCCGAAGTCGAGGGCATTCCCGGCACCGAAGCCGCTGTTCCCGTCGGCATCGAGGGCTGAGCGCGCGTCGAGTTCTCGCGGCACGCAGGGCGTCGGATGCCACGCCTCCGGCATCCGTCATCATCCGCGTTGCGGTCGTGCGACGCGCCCGGGAGACCTATCTTCCGTCATGCGGGGAAGCAACCCCGTGGGTGCGGCGTTACCCGTCACTAGGATGAAAAAGTCACCCTCGCTGCACGCCGTTTCTCGCGTTGAGGCGTCCGTGCGGCGACCGATCCGGAAGTAGAGACCATGGCGAAGTACACACTGCCCGAACTCCCCTACGACTACGCCGCGCTGGAGCCGCACATCAGTGCGACGATCATGGAGCTGCACTACAGCAAGCACCACCAGACGTACGTGAACGGCGCGAACGCCACCCTCGACCTGCTCGCGGAAGCGCGTGAGAAGGGCGACTTCGCCAACATCAACCGCCTGCAGAAGGATCTCGCCTTCAACCTCGGCGGCCACACGAACCACTCGATCTTCTGGACGAACCTCTCGCCCAACGGCGGCGACAAGCCGACCGGCGACCTCGAGGCCGCGATCGACGACCAGTTCGGTTCGTTCGACGCCTTCCGGGCGCAGTTCACGGCCGCGGCCCTCGGCGTGCAGGGTTCGGGCTGGGCGGGTCTGTTCTGGGACTCGATCGGCCAGAACCTGCTCATCCAGCAGTTCTTCGACCAGCAGGGCCAGATCGTCGCCGGCACCGTGCCGCTGCTGCTGCTCGACGTCTGGGAGCACGCCTACTACCTCGACTACAAGAACGTCCGCGCCGACTACGTGAAGGCGTTCTGGAACATCGCGAACTGGGCCGACGCTCAGGAGCGCTTCGCCGCTGCCCGTGAGAAGACCACGGGTCTGCTGGTAC